>JAPHUN010000271.1 GCA_026193435.1 Chlorobium sp. | reverse complement strand
TCAGGGAACTGACCGGCGGCATTTATTTCGGCCAGCCGAGAGGCTATGACGACAACAAAGGCTGGAACACCATGGTGTATGAAAAATACGAGGTCGAGCGCATCGCCCGTCTTGGCTTCGAGACAGCCATGAAGCGAAAAAAACAGCTGGTCAGCATAGACAAGGCAAACGTGCTGGAATGCTCACAGTTCTGGAGAAACATTGTCCATGAAATACATAAGGAGTTCCCGGAAGTCACGCTGACTGACATGTATGTCGATAATGCCGCGATGCAGATTGTCCGCGATCCGAAACAGTTTGACGTCATTGTCACAAAAAACCTTTTTGGAGACATTCTCAGCGACATTTCCGGCATGATCACCGGCAGTCTCGGCATGCTTCCTTCCGCCAGCATCGGCAGCAAACATGCTCTTTACGAACCGATTCACGGCAGTGCTCCTGACATCGCGGGACAGAACAAGGCGAACCCTATCGCGACCATCGGTTCGGTGGCCATGATGTTCGAACACAGCTTCGCCATGCCGCATGTCGCAGAGGAAATCTACCAGGCCATAGAGACGGTTCTTGAATCCGGAATGCGGACCGCAGACATCGCAAATGACGGTGAGAATGTTGTGTCAACAGATGAAATCACCGACGCCATCTCAGCCGGCCTGGAGGCATCGTAACCATCGAAGGATGCATCGTGAAAGAAAAAGTACTGATATTTGACACCACCCTGCGTGACGGAGAACAGTCACCGGGCGCGTCTCTTAACCTTCAGGAAAAGGTCGAGATCGCCCGGCAGCTCGAGAAGCTCAATGTCGACATCATAGAAGCCGGCTTTCCCGCCTCATCTCCTCTGCAGTTCGAGGCGGTCCGCCGGGTTGGTGAAGAATCGGGAAAAACAGTAGCCGCGCTCTGCAGGGCCATGGAGCATGATATCAAAAGCGCCCACGAAGCCCTGCGCAATGCCCGATACCCGAGGATACACACCTTTATCAGTACCTCCGCCATTCATATCATGGGCAAATTCAGCAACGATCGTTACGGCAAAACGCTTGCAGAGAAACAGCAGACCATCCTGAAAATGGCTGTAGACGCTGTCAGCTATGCCAAAACCTTCACTGATGACGTCGAGTTCTCCGCAGAAGACGCCGGAAGAACCGACCCGGCCTACCTTGCAGAAATCATTGAGGCGGTTATCTCCGCCGGTGCTTCAACCGTGAACATCCCTGACACCACCGGTTATACCTGGCCTTCGGAATTCGGCAGAAAAATCGCCGACCTGAAAAAAAGCGTCCCCAACATTGAGCATGCGGTTATCAGCGTGCATTGTCACAATGATCTGGGGCTTGCCGTGGCCAACACACTCAGTTCGGTGGAAAACGGGGCAAGACAGGCTGAATGCTCGATCAACGGTATAGGAGAGCGGGCAGGCAACGCGTCACTCGAAGAAATTGTCATGGCGCTTACAGTCCGCAGTGATCTTCACAACTTCTCTACCGACATCGTCACCGAAGAGATCTACAACACAAGCCGAATGGTATCCTCTTTCACCGGCCTTATCGTCCAGCCCAACAAGGCTATTGTAGGAGACAACGCGTTTGCGCACGAATCCGGCATACATCAGGACGGTATGCTTAAAAACCGCCATACCTACGAAGTGATGAGCCCTGAATCCGTCGGTGTCCCGCAGACCACGATTGTCCTGGGACGTCATTCAGGCAAACACGGGCTGCAGGCTCGCCTCAGCGCGCTGGGATACAAGGTTACCGGCGCCGAACTTGAAACAGTCTATGCGCGTTTCGTTTCCGTGGCTGACAAGAAAAAAGAGATCTACGATGACGATCTGAGAGTGCTCATGGGAGATGAACTGAACAAGCTGATCGAACCGCTTGAACTCGACTACCTTCATATCAACAGCGGAACAGCGTCCATCCCGACCGCGACAGTACGTATCCGATCCAAAGGGAAAACCTATGAGGAATCCTCGACGGGAGACGGACCTGTCGATGCTTGTTTTAAAGCGATTGAAAGGGCGTTGAGCCTCGGCTCGCTCCTCCACTCCTATTCCGTGCGCTCAACAACCGCGGGACGCCAGGCGCTCGGGGAAGCAACCGTCAAGCTCAAATGTGACGATCGACTCTTTACCGGACGCGGCGTCTCTACCGATATCATCGAAGCAAGCGCCAAAGCATACCTGCAGGCATTGAGCCTGCATCAGAACGCCTCGGGTAACGACATCACAACTACAATCGAAAACACGATTTAAGAGTAACATGACACAAACAATAACGCAGAAAATTCTCGCCAGAGCCTCCAACCGCAAATTTGTCGAGGCGGGAGAAAATATCTGGCTCAATGTTGACGTCCTGCTCACCCATGATGTGTGTGGTCCACCGACCTTCGACATTTTCAGGGAAAAATTCGGTCCGGATGCAAAAGTGTGGGACCCGGGAAAAATTGTAGTTCTTCCCGACCACTACATCTTCACTGAAAACGAGCACGCCCACCGCAACATCGATCTTCTTCGTGAGTTCGCCAGAGAACAGAAACTTTCTAACTACTACGATGTAGGAACAAAACGCTACAAAGGGGTCTGTCATGTTGCGCTTGCACAGGAAGGCTACAACCTCCCCGGCACGGTTCTGTTCGGAACCGATTCGCATACCTGTACTTCGGGTGCGTTCGGCATGTTCGGAACAGGAATAGGCAACACAGATGCCGCCTTTATCCTCGGCACAGGCAAGATCTGGGAAAAAGTACCTGAATCAATGAAGTTCATCTTTGAAGGTGAGATGCCGGAATACCTGATGGCCAAAGATCTGATCCTGCAGATACTTGGCGATATCACTACCGACGGAGCAACCTATCGCGCCATGGAGTTTGACGGTCCGGCAGTGTTCTCGCTACCGATGGAAGAACGAATGACGCTCACCAATATGGCGATCGAGGCCGGTGGAATGAGTGGAATCATCGCAGCCGATTCGATCACGGAAGCCTATGTCAAAGAACGCAGCGACAAGCCCTACGAAATATTTACCAGCGACCCGGATGCTCTGTATCACAGCATCTACCGCTACAAAACAGAAGAACTCGAACCGGTTGTCGCCATGCCGCACAGCCCGGACAACCGCGCGACGGTTCGGAGCGTTCAGGGCACAAAAATAACCAAATCATATATCGGCTCATGCACCGGGGGTAAACTCACTGACTTCGTTATGGCGGCAAAAATCCTGAAAGGAAACACGGTTTCCGTGCCGACAAATATTGTCCCCGCAACCGTTGAAGTCGCCCAAAGCCTTACAACAGAAGAGTTCGACGGTCAGCCGATCATAAAAATCCTTAAAGAAGCAGGCTGCACAATCGCTCCTCCTTCATGCGCGGCATGCCTTGGCGGTCCATCCGATACCTTTGGACGTTCTGTAGATAACGATCTTGTTGTCTCTACAACAAACAGGAACTTTCCCGGACGTATGGGAAGCAAAAAAGCAGGCGTCTGCCTCGCTTCACCGCTGACAGCTGCCGCTTCGGCAATTACCGGAAAACTTACTGATCCGAGAGAATTCCTCAGATAATCAGGCCTAACATCAGATGAAACCGTAAAGAGAAAGAACCGAATATGGATACCATCATACAAGGAAAAGCCTACGTGCTGGGCAAAAACATCGACACCGACCAGATCATACCGGCCGAGCACCTCGTCTACAGCCTTTCAGATCCGGAAGAGGTGAAACTCTACGGCAGATACGCTCTTTCAGGAGTACCGATCGATGAGGCCGGTCTGCCGGAAGGAGGACACCCGTTTGTCGCAGAGGATCGCTTCGAATCGGACTACTCGATCATCATAGCAGGTCCGAACTTCGGGTGCGGTTCATCACGTGAGCATGCCCCGTTCTCCCTTCAGGTGGCAGGAGTCAAGGCGATAGTCGCAGAATCATACGCAAGAATCTTCTACCGCAACTGTGTAGACGGCGGATTTGTTATACCTTACGAAACAGCTGAACAGCTAAACAAAACCGTTCTCACCGGAGACGATCTCAAGATCGATAGTGAAAAGAACACCATCACCAACCTGACTCAGGATATCACCTACGAACTCAACCCGTTAGGGGACGTGTTCAATATCGTCATGGCAGGGGGCATTTTTGAATACGCCAGACAGAACAATATTATAAACTCCTGATAAAACGAACGATCCATTCAGGAAAGGAAACATATATGAAAGGAAGAAACGCCATCGAACTCTATGACACAACGCTCAGAGACGGGACTCAGGGGGAAAAAATAACCCTCTCCGTTCAGGACAAGTTGCTCATAGCAGAAAAACTCGATGAGTTCGGTGTCGACTACATAGAAGGAGGATGGCCCAGCAGCAACCCGAAAGATGAAGAGTTTTTCAGCCGGGCGCTGCACCTGAAGCTTAAGAATGCCAAACTCTGCGCGTTTGGCTCAACAGCGAGAAAACCGGACAACATCCGGAACGACCCGAACCTTGTCGGCCTCCTGAAATCAGAAACACCGGTCATAACCATATTCGGTAAAACCTGGAAAGCGCATTCAGAAAGAGGGCTGGGACTGCAGGATGCTGAAAACGCCGAGCTTATCTATAAATCAGTTCTCCATCTGAAAAACGAGGGCCGGGAAGTACTGTTCGATGCCGAACATTTTTTTGACGGCTACAAGGACGACGACGCATTTGCCCTGCGCATGCTGTTATCGGCAGAAGACGCGGGCGCTGAACGCCTTGTTCTGTGTGATACCAACGGGGGTACGATGCCCCATGAAATCTTCGAGATAGTCAAAACGGTTATCTCCGCAACAAGCGTTCCGGTCGGCATCCACACGCATAACGACAGTGAACTTGCCGTAGCCAACGCACTTTCCGCATTGCGTGCGGGAGCGATGCATGTACAGGGCACCATCAACGGCATCGGGGAACGATGCGGCAACGCGAACCTTATCAGCATCATCCCCAACGTCCTGCTGAAACTCAACGGTCACTTTCATCACAAACTGAACCTGAGTCAGCTTACATCGCTTTCGAACTATGTCTATGAATTGCTGAACATTCCCCCTGACAACCGCGCTCCCTTTGTAGGAAAATCGGCATTCGCCCATAAGGGCGGCATTCACGTCAGCGCGGTCATGAAGGAAAGCTCCCTCTACGAACACATTGACCCTAAAACTGTTGGAAATCGTCAGCGTGTGCTTGTATCGGAACTCGCGGGACAGAGTAATATCCGCTACAAGGCAAAAGAACTCGGTATAGCGTTGCCGGAAAACGGAGAGCTCTTCAAGAGACTCGTTCAGCGCATCAAAAAACTTGAATATGAAGGCTTCCAGTTCGATGTCGCCGAAGCCTCTTTTGAACTGCTGCTTCATCAGGAACTCGGAGAGTTCAAGCCTTTCTTCGAGATACTTGAATCCAAAGTACATATCGAATCCGGCAAAAACCGGGAGCCGGTTGACCAGGCAATTCTGAAAATAGAGGTAAACGACGAAATCGAGATGACCGCGGCAGACGGCGACGGGCCGGTCAACGCTCTTGACAAAGCATTGCGCAAGGTTCTGCGCGGCTTCTTTCCTTCAATACGCACCATTCGTCTGGTAGACTACAAGGTTCGTGTGCTCGAAGAGAGAAAAGGCACAAGCGCCAAAGTACGCGTACTTATCCAAACCAGCGACGGTCACGCCACATGGTCAACTGTCGGAGTCTCGACGAACATCATCGATGCGAGTCTTCAGGCACTGAGCGACAGCCTGAACTACCACCTGTTCAACGCACAGGCAACCCCGTGTACCCCGACTTCAACCGAAACGGTAGAGCTATAGAGAGATCCTGCACATAACCTGACACAGACCCTGTACATCCCCTACAGGGCCTGAAAAGCAACGATAGCGATGCCTTTCCGACCCCGTCCTGTTCCTCTTTTTTCATTTCCGGGATAATGCGTATTATTATTAATAACCGCTTAATGCCTGCCGCTATGTATACAAGAAAAGCCTTGCACCTGATTCCTCCGCTCTTCCTGTTCATGGCGCTCTTTTCTTTCAGCCCGCCGGCAGCGCCCGGAAAAACAGAAAAACCGGAACCGATGCAATCACCCGAAGCTGAAAAGAGAGAGAATACAGCATTCGCGCTGGATCTCTATCACACCATCGGAAAAAGCACGAAAGGCAACATCTTCTTTTCGCCCTATAGTATCTCATCGGCACTCTCAATGACCCTTTCCGGCGCAGCCGGGACTACCGCACATCAGATGGCCGATATGCTCCACGTTCCTGAAGATCTGCAGCGATACCATCACACCCTGGCATCGAGAGAAGCAGAGATCAGCAGCATCGAAAAAAAAGGAAGCGTCACGCTCGAAACCGCCAACGGGCTATTTCCCCAGAAAGACTATGAGCTGTCAACAACATTTGTTCAGGAACTGCTCAGCGTGTACCGTTCGACGCTGACTCCGGTTGACTACCGGGCAGACACTGAAAAAGCGAGAAACACTATCAACAGCTGGGTGGAACAAAGAACCCGAAACACCATCCGTGAGCTCATACAGCCGGGAATTCTCAACACCCTTTCAAGACTTACCCTTGTCAACGCCATATATTTCAAAGGTGACTGGAAAGAAGCTTTTAAGGAGTCAGAGACCACTACCGCCGATTTTTATACCGACAAGAGGACAACGTCAACAGTCTCCATGATGCATCAGGAAAACACCTTCCCTTACGCTCTGTCAGACTCCCTTCAGATTCTTGAACTCCCCTACTCCGGAGAAGATATTTCAATGCTCGTCCT
>JAPHUN010000299.1 GCA_026193435.1 Chlorobium sp. | reverse complement strand
TAGTTCTGCTCCTTCAGAAACCCCGGAACGACCTTTCCTCCTTTACTTGCGTATTCAGCCCCTTCCCCCATCAGAATCTGCAAGGCAAACTTCGGGACAGGAATCAGAGACGGTCTTGAAAGCACAGATCCAAGATCTCCCGCGAACTCTTTCATGGAAACCGGATGAGGAGCAACAAGATTTATCGGCCCCTTATAAGAAGAGTCCTCTACAGCCTTGCGGATAATCGCGACTTCATCATCTACGTGAATCCAGGAAATACACTGTTTGCCTGAACCGACTGGCCCGCCAAGGAAAAGGTTAAAAGGCAGGAGCATCTGCTGAAGCATACCTCCTTTAGTTGAAAGCACAATACCCGTTCGTAACAGGACAAGCCGCACACCTTCCGGCACATTCTTTGCTTCCTTCTCCCAGTCGATACAGATCTTTGCCAGAAAATCTTCACCTTCCGCTGCGGCTTCATCAAGGTCGGGCGAGTCACCGCAGTTTTCGTAAGAACCGTAATATCCTATGGCAGATGCGGAAATCAATGCTTTCGGTTTTATTTCAGCCCCCTGGATAGCTTTGACAAGATTTTTCGTTCCTACGACTCTCGAATTATAACACTCAACCTTATGCTCCTCTGTCCAGCGCGTATCGAGAAGAGGCTTTCCCGCCAGATGTATCACCGCTTTTGCTCCGCTGATATACCGGGTCCATTCTCCATCGCTATTGTCATAATTCCAGGCGGCATATGCCGCCGCACCGGGAATCTTTGACGAAGCACTTTTAGGAGAACGCGAAAATACAACTACCTGCTCACCTTCGGCGATCAGCTGATGCGCAAGTTCAGAGCCAATCACACCTGTAGCACCGGTAATAACGATATGATCTTCCATGATTCAACCTGTGGTTTGTAGGGTGAAAATATTCCTTAACATATTTTTATTGCTGTATTTATTCAAAAACCCTCTTGTCAGGATAAAAATTCCCGATTTTTCTTCATCTCCGGACCTCCCCTGTGAAATCCGAACATCTGTTTCACGGGGGTGATCCGGCATCCATGCAGACTCCGGCACCAGCAATGGATTCCCGTGTCAAGCACGGGAATGACAGAAAGTGGAGAGGGGTCAGGCACGGGAATGACAGAAAAGGGAAAGTCTCCCGTCCTTGCAACGACCTGTTTTTATTCCTTTGATGAATAATTCAGGCTACATCGGCTTTTCAGCCATCAAGCTTATGCGCTTTTTTACTTTTGACTTTCCCTGTCAAACTACTCAACCGTTACCGATTTAGCGAGGTTTCTCGGACGGTCAACATTGCAGCCCCTCAGCGTTGCGATGTGATAAGAAAGCAGTTGTAAGGGGATTACTGAGAGGAGCGGGGTTACCGGAGCTGATGCAGGAGGAATATAAATAACATGATCGGCAAGCCTGCCGATTTCGTCATCGCCATGATTGGCAATAGCGATTACCTTCCCCTTGCGACTTCTGACCTCCTCGATGTTGCTCAATACTTTGGCATACGAGTTATCGCGTGTCGCGATAAAGATAACCGGCATATCCTGGTCAATAAGAGCAATAGGACCGTGCTTCATTTCTGCAGCCGGATACCCCTCGGCATGAATGTAGGAAATCTCCTTGAGCTTCAACGCCCCTTCAAGGGCTACGGGGAAATTGTACCCGCGCCCGAGGTAGAGGAAATTTCCGGCATCTTTATAGTTTTTAGCTATTTCCAGAATAAGGTCATTCTGCTTGAGAATTCGTTCCACTTTTTCAGGAATACCGTTAAGCTCTTTGAGGTAGAGCTTCAGTTCATCACGAGACATGGTACGCCCCTTGCCGAGCGTCAACGCAAGAAGATAGAGTACCGTTACCTGGGCGGTGAACGCCTTGGTCGACGCGACGCCTACCTCCGGCCCGGCGTGAGTGTAAATCCCGCAGAGGGTTTCACGGGCTATGGTTGAACCAACTACATTACAGATCCCCATAACCAACGCCCCCTTCTCCCTGGCAAGGCGCAATGCGGCAAGCGTATCGGCGGTCTCACCTGACTGTGAAATCACGATCACCACATCATCCCTGGTAATCACCGGATTGCGGTAACGAAACTCCGAGGCATAATCAACCTCAACGGGAATCCGGGCAAACTCTTCAATCAGGTACTCCCCGATCAACCCTGCATGCCAGCTTGACCCGCATGCGCATATAATCACCCTGCTGGATAGCTTCAGGCGATCGAGATAATCCTCTATACCTCCCAGGCGAACCTGACCCTCATCAAGCCTGACCCGGCCCCGCATAACATCCTGAAGCACCTTTGGCTGCTCAAAAATCTCCTTGAGCATAAAATGCTCAAACCCCCCTTTTTCAATCTCGGCGAGTTCGAATTCAAGCTCACTTACATGCTTTTCACGGGCGATATTCTCTATTGTCTTGATAGAAAAACCGTCATTTCTTGTAATAACAGCCATTTCACCATCAGCGAGGTAGACAACCTTTTTGGTATGTTCGACAATGGGAGCCGCATCAGATGCTATATAGTACTCGCCCTCACCGATACCTATAACCAGCGGGCTTCCCTTACGGGCAACAACAATGCTGTCCGGCTCCCGCTCAGAGATAATACACAACCCGTATGCTCCTTCCACATGATAGAGCGCAGAACGGACCGCAGCTTCCAGGGCCATCTCGGGATTATCCGACCATATGCTCTCTATAAGATGAACAAGCACTTCTGAATCGGTATCGCTGCTGAAATGAACCCCTTTTGAAATCAGCTCTTTTTTAATTGCCGGATAGTTCTCAATGATCCCGTTATGTATAAGCGCTAACCGGCCGTCACTGCTCACATGAGGGTGTGCATTCCGGTCGCTGGGGTCGCCGTGCGTCGCCCACCGGGTATGACCGATTCCTATCGTAGCCCCGTTGAGAGGATTTCCTGCATCATGTAATGATCTTCTCAGCTCATCGACGCTTCCTTTTTGCTTGAACATCTTCAAACCGCCGTTCAGAACAGCAATTCCCGCAGAATCGTAGCCCCGGTATTCCAGACGCTGAAGTCCGTTCAAGAGCAATCCCGCCGCATCACGATGGCCGATATATCCAACTATTCCACACATGAACACTAGTTTATTTGAACAGAGAAAAAGCGCCGGCAGCTGTCAAAAAATTTTCAGCATCTCATCATGAAGCGCCGCCGCTTTCCGGCTCACTGAGTCCTCGAACACGTCAACCGAATCAAAGTTCCCGTCAGGATAAATAATCCCCCTACTGACATTTATCAACGCCCCTTGCAGGTTTTCATCCACTCCGAGAGTAGCTGAATCCCTGAGTGAACCACCCTGAGCACCAACACCGGGGATAAGAAAAAACAGTCTCGGCGCCGCCCTGCGAAGATCCCTCAACTGACTGCTTTTCGTTGCTCCGATAACAACTCCCGCGTTGCCGTTCCTGTCCCACTCCTGCACTCTGACGAGAACACTCTCATAGAGGGCTTCCCCGGACTGCAACTGTTTTTCCTCAAAATCAGCGGAGCCGGAATTGGAAGTCAGGCACAGTACAAAAATCAGTTTCTGATCATATGCGAAAAACGGCTCAAGAGAATCGAATCCCATATAAGGAGCTACGGTAAGCGCGTCGAAACCCCAGTGCTCAAAAAAAGCCTGCGCATATTTCCTGCTGGTGTTTCCGATATCGGCTCGTTTTGCATCAGCAATAGAGAGGCAGTCCGGTGGAAGTATGTCCAGCGTGTCCTGCATATCCCGAATACCTTCGAGGCCTCTTGCCTCATAAAACGCGGTATTTATTTTATACGCTACCGCATGTTCCTTTGTCGCCTTGATCACAGAGCGGTTAAACTCCAGAACAGGACGCTCCATTGACCGGAACAGTTCAGGGATCCTCTTCTGATCGCTGTCAAGACCGACACACAAAAGAGACTTCGTGGATGAAATCCGGTCATTGACCTTATTTCGAGCTGCATTCATAAATATTTTGACAGGTTTTACTTTACATGTATCAGTACGCAAAAAGCCCTTAACCGCATCAAAAAACTATCTACACAATAGACTGAAAAAATACAAACGGCTCGACAACCGATCTGTTGTGCTTTTGTAACCGCCTACCGGACTGAAACTTATTACAGACGGAAAGCATTTGATGCATAGTTCATCAAAATACTCTTTATAATTCCGGATTAATACTGTTATTATTATGTGCACCTCTATTTATTTATTCCGCGATTCAATTGCTTCATTGAGCGGTGCTTGAAATCCTCATGTACGCTCTGTACACTCCGGTTTCTGCGCTCCGTCCGCCTTGCTCTTGAAACGCTCATGACAATACCGAGAGGTGCCCGTAACAGAATATATATTTGCTAATTTTTTTACGAATTGATGCCAAACAACCTGTTTAAACCACAGAATCCCTATAAAAACGATCCTGAGAACAACGACAAAAAACCAAAATTCTCGCTGCTCTACTATGTCGTCATTGTCCTGCTTCTTATAGGTCTGCAGCTGGCCTTCTTCTGGTCCGGCTCCTCCGAGGAAATCCCCTACAGTGAATTCCGCAGCTATATAGAAGAAAATAAAATCGAGTCCGTAAAGATTGCGCCCGAGCGCATATACGTAAACCTGAAACCGGGCGTGATCCCGTCCGGCGCCAAAAGCGGAGACGGCTCACTATCTGCCGAACCCACTGAAGTGTACGTTACCCCGGTAGTGGACGACGGACTTATAGTGCTCCTTGAATCAAAAGGAATCAGTTATCAGGGTATACCCGGAAACACCTGGATCGGCGAACTGCTGCAATGGATTCTCCCGTTTGCCCTGCTGATCGGGATCTACTTCTTCGTCTTTCGCCGCCTTGGCGGACCGGGATCACAGTTCATGAACATCAGCAAGAACAAGGCCGCCCTTTATGAAAACCTCGATGAACATACCCGGATAACCTTCAAGGATGTTGCGGGACTCGACGAAGCCAAGGCTGAAGTCATGGAAGTTGTCGGTTTCCTGAAAGACCCCAAGAAATACACGAAACTGGGCGGAAAACTTCCAAAAGGAGTGCTGCTTGTAGGTCCTCCGGGAACCGGTAAAACCCTTCTTGCCAAAGCCGTTGCAGGAGAAGCTGATGTGCCGTTTTTCAGCATCAGCGGTTCTGATTTTGTGGAAATGTTTGTCGGTGTCGGCGCGGCAAGGGTACGCGACCTTTTCCGTGAGGCGAAAGAAAAAGCGCCCTGTATCATCTTTATTGACGAAATAGATGCCGTAGGACGCAGCCGGGGAAAAGGAGCCATGATGGGTGCTAATGATGAAAGGGAAAACACCCTTAACCAGCTGCTGGTGGAAATGGATGGCTTCGCAACAGACAAAGGCGTCATCCTCATGGCTGCGACCAATCGCCCGGACGTACTGGATAATGCTCTTCTTCGACCGGGACGGTTCGACCGCCAGATAATGGTTGACAAACCTGACCTGAAAGGACGTGTTGATACCTTCAAGGTTCATACCAAGAAACTCTCTCTCTCGCCTGATGTCAACGTTAAGGTACTGGCTTCTCAGACTCCAGGGTTTGCCGGAGCCGAGATCGCCAACGCGGCCAACGAGGCTGCGCTGCTTGCCTCCAGACGAGGAAAGCAGAGTATTGAAATGAAAGACTTCGAGGATGCTATCGAACGGGTGGTCGCCGGTCTCGAAAAGAAAAACAAGGTAATCAATCCGAAAGAGAAGAAGGTAGTCGCCTATCACGAATCAGGGCACGCGATCATCAGCTGGATGATGGCGGAAAATGACGCTGTGCAGAAAATATCGATTGTTCCCCGGGGCATGAGCGCTCTAGGCTATACGATGAACCTGCCGCTTGAAGATCGCTACCTGATGACAAAACACGAACTCTATTCACGTATCTGCGGACTGCTGGGAGGAAGAATTGCCGAAGAAATCATCTTTGACGAAATTTCAACCGGCGCTCAGAATGATCTCGAAAAAATCACCGAGATCGCATACAACATGGTGGTTGTCTACGGTATGAGCAAAAAACTGGGCAACATCTCTTACTATGAAAGCAACAACCCCTATTACGGCGGACCGGGCGTGGACAAAAAGTACAGTGAGCACACCGCGCGCCTGATAGATGAAGAGGTTCACCAGTTAATCGATCAGGCCCAGCAGCAGGTCAGGGAGATCCTGACAGAAAATCACGACAAGCTTGAAATGCTTGCACAGGAACTTCTTAAAAATGAAGTCCTCCACTATTGCAAAATCGAGGAGATTCTCGGCAGAAGACCCGGCGCAAACGATGATGATGCCATGTCTGAAGAGTGCGGCAAAAAAGCAGCTGATAGAGAAACCCGTCCTGACAGTAATGGAACAACACCTGTTGATGAAGAGGAGCTGAAAAATCTTGAAGCTGCTGTCGAAAAAATCAGGCAGAGCAAGAATGCGGAGGAAAACTGAGGCAGGAAAAGAATCAGGAAGCAGCCTAAGCCCTGTGAAATCCGAGCATCTGTTTCACAGGGCGCATGACTTCAGAAAAGACACTGTTGGTAGTACATGGAAAAAAGAGTTCTGGCCACCGTCTACGGCCTTGTTCAAGGCGTAGGATTCAGAATGTTTGTGGAACGAAGAGCGTCACAAACGGGATTGAAAGGCACGGTAAGAAATATGCCGAACGGTACCGTTGAGATTGACGCCCAGGGCCCCGAAGGACTTGTGAATGAACTTCTGAAAACTGTGAGGACCGGTCCGCCTGCATCAAAAGTCTCAGCTATGGACGTCGCGCTACAACCTCCGGATCATACTATGAAAGGCTTCAGGATCATGCAATAGGCCGATCATTGACCAACGACGGGTCACAACATGTCGCGACATGCGGTAACAGCGAAAAGCACAGGTTGAAAAACGTTGCCTGAATCGGCTTTGCAGAAAAAGAGGGGTGGGTCCCGAGGGAGTCGAACCCCCGACCTACTGGGTGTAAACCAGTCGCTCTAACCAACTGAGCTAGAGACCCATCTGATAATCGAACCTCAAAGGGACGATATTATACTACTTTTTTTATTGAAGATCAAACATTTTTCATGCACCAGTCAACAATGACCTGACCTTAATTTGTAAGCCGAGCTGAAAAAGTATAAATTCATGCCGGAAAACAAGAGGTATACCACGCAATTTGCCGTAATAAAAACATGAAATCACTATCTATCCTTGGCAGTACCGGATCAATCGGATTAAGCACGCTTGATGTTGTCCGTCAACACCCGGAGAAATTTAACGTAACCGGTCTGGCCGAAGGCCATGATATCAATCTGCTTGCCGAACAGATCAAGGAGTTTCGACCGGATATTGTCTCTGTGAGGGATAAGGCGTCTGCAGGACTCCTGCGTGAACAGCTCGGCTCCGAAAAACCTGAAATACTCTGGGGCATTGAGGGCGCTGCCGCTGTTGGCGCTGCCGAAGGCTCGGAAATGGTTGTCTCGGCTATTGTCGGAGCGGCAGGGCTTGTGCCCACAGTGAGCGCCATCAAGGCGGGTAAGGACATCGCCCTTGCAAACAAGGAAACGCTGGTTGTCGCAGGACAGCTTGTCTCGGATCTTGTGAAAGAACATAAGGTGACGCTTCTGCCTGTCGACAGTGAACATTCAGCAATTTTTCAATCGCTCTCCGGCCACAGAAAAGAGGACATCGAGCGTATCATCCTGACCGCTTCAGGAGGACCTTTCAGACATACGTCTGCCGAAGAACTTCGTCATGTCGGCCCTGAAAAAGCCCTGAAACATCCCCAATGGACGATGGGAGCGAAAATAACCATCGATTCCGCAACGCTCATGAACAAGGGGCTGGAAGTTATCGAGGCCCACTGGCTGTTCGATATGCCGGCAGACAAAATAGGTGTTGTCGTTCATCCGCAAAGCATTATTCACTCTATGGTAGAGTATATCGACGGCTGCGTTATGGCCCAGCTCGGGGCGCCCGACATGCGGGCACCGATAGCCTACGCGCTTGCATGGCCTGAACGGTGCGAAAGCGGCATCAAAAAACTTGACCTGACACAGATAGGAACCTTGACTTTTGAGGAACCTGACATGGAAAGGTTCCCCGCGCTTCGTCTGGCGTTTGACGCACTCAAAGCCGGCCAGACGTTTCCTGCCGTGCTGAACGCGGCCAACGAAATTGCCGTCGCCGCTTTCCTGGACAAAAAAATAGGTTTTACTGATATCCCTGCTATTGTAGACAGAACCATGCAGGCTCACGATCCTTACACGCCTTCCGGTCTTGATGAATATCTTGCCGCTGACAGGTGGGCCCGTGATACAGCGAAAACAATGACGAATTAAGAATATGTAATATGTGCTCCTCAGGGGCTTTCGACACAGTTTGCAGAGAAGGAAACAGAGAATATTATGGACTTTATCAGTACGACGTTTTACTTTATTTTAGCGATTTTCGTTCTTGTCACCGCTCACGAACTTGGTCATTTCCTTACGGCCAAACTTTTCGGTATGCGGGTGGACAAATTCTATATCGGATTTGATTTCTACAATCTCCGTTTCTGGAAGAAGAAAATCGGAGAAACCGAATATGGCATCGGTGTGTTCCCGCTTGGAGGATATGTGAAAATCGCGGGAATGGTCGATGAGAGCCTCGATACCGATTTCCAGAAGAGTGAGCCTGAACCCTGGGAGTTCAGGGCTAAACCGGTCTGGCAACGCCTCATCGTTCTCGCCGGCGGCGTGACGATGAACATGATTCTCGCTGCCGCGATCTTCATCGGAATGGCCGCGGTTTTCGGCGAAAGCAGAACGTCCGCCGTCAACCCCGCCTATGTGGAAGACGGTTCGGTCTATGCCTCCATGGGCATGCAGACGGGCGACCGCTTTCTTGCCGTCAACGGCAAACCTGTCGGCTTCTGGGAAGAGGTGCTTTCACCCCGGAACTTTGCCGGAAGCACCCTGAGCTATACCATCGAGCGCGATGGAGCGCGAAAAAACCTGCAAGCCCCGCCGGACATTCTTACCCGGATCAACGATAATAAGGCTTTGGGCATTCGCCCCCTTATGGCACCGGTAATAGATCAGGTGCTTGAAGACGAACCTGCAAACAAAGCCGGTCTGAAATCGGGAGCGCTCATCATGGCCATCAACGCTACGCCGGTCTATGACTGGACAGAAGTTGTCGCTATCATCTCTGATAATCCCGGCAAGACAATCAACGTCACATGGAAGTACCTTGAAAATCCTTCCGGAAGCACAGTGGATGTTTCGAAAATCAGAGAATTCGGTCAGCAGACTATTTCCGAGGTTACCCCCGGAGCAACGGGAAAAATAGGCATCTCCCTTCTCCAGACACTTACCATTGACCACCGCCGTCTCAACCCTATCGAAGCAACAGTCTATGGTCTGGAGCAGACCTGGAATATGACCGTCACAACAGTCAACGGCTTTGGGAAAATCATTTCAGGAAAGGAGGATTTCCGGAAATCACTTGGCGGACCGATAAAGATCGCGAAAATTGCCAACCAGAGTGCCGAACAGGGCCTAAGCAGCTTTCTCTACTTCATGGCGCTTCTGTCGATTTCACTTGCCTTCATCAATATCCTGCCTGTTCCGGCTCTTGACGGCGGTCAGTTTCTCCTTAACGCCATAGAAGGCATTATAGGCCGCGAGATACCTTTTGAGATCAAAATGAGAATTCAACAGATCGGCATGGCTCTGCTGCTGACGCTCTTTTTATTCATTATCATCAATGATATTATCAACCCCTGATAAAGAGGGGGACGGAGTAAAGGCAGGCTATGTTTGATAAACTTGAAGCGTTAAAGGACAAATACCTTCGGCTTGAAGAACAGCTTTCCGATCCGGAAGTCATTGCCGACCAGAAGCGTTTCAGAAAGCTCAACAAGGAATACAGCGACCTGAAAGAAATTGTTCAGGGCTATGATCGCTACAAGTCCAACAAGGTGCAGATTGAAGAGGTACGCAAGATGCTCAAACAGGAAACAGATCCTGAAATGAAATCTCTTGCACTGGTCGAACTTGAAGAGCTTCAGGAGCTTCAGCCGGAACTCGATCAGCAGTTGAAACTGCTGCTGTTACCAAAGGAGGAAGCTGACTCAAAAAACGTCATCATTGAGATCCGGGCAGGAACCGGGGGAGATGAAGCCGCGCTTTTCGCAACGGACCTCTTGCGAATGTACCAGAAATTTGCCGAACGCAAAGGATGGAAATGCGACATGATGGAGTTTAACGAAGCGAGCATTCCGGGAGCATGCAAAGAAGCCATACTGAGTATCAGTGGTCACGACGTCTATGCAACCATGAAGTTTGAAAGTGGTGTTCACCGTGTACAGAGAGTGCCTGAAACAGAAACTCAGGGAAGAATCCACACATCGGCGGCCAGTGTCGCCGTGCTTCCGGAAGCTGACGATGTCGATATAGAGATCCGCAAGGATGACCTTCAGCTCGACACCTTCCGAAGCGGCGGAAAAGGAGGGCAGAACGTGAACAAGGTCGAGACCGCAGTCAGAATAACCCATACCCCTTCCGGCATTGTCGTAGCCTGTCAGGAAGAACGTTCTCAGCTTCAGAACCGCGAACGGGCGATGAAAATGCTGCGGACCAAACTCTACGACCTGCAGCTTGCTGAAAAAAACAGGGAACGCGCTGATCTGCGCAGATCGATGGTCACAACCGGCGACCGCAGCGCAAAAATCCGCACCTACAATTTCCCTCAGTCGCGAGTAACCGACCATCGCATAGGCTATACCAGCCATGCGCTTCCGCAGATACTCGAAGGAAATCTGGACGACATCATTGAAGCGCTCAAGCTTCATGATCAAACGGCTCGCCTTCAGGAAGAACACCAATAAATCCTGCAGAAACACAGCGCCCATCGTGACAAAACGTAACGCTCTGCACAATAAGGAAGAGATGAAACCCAACTTTGAAATAAAAACGACAGGAAAAAGCAAAGGGGCATGGATACTTCACAGAGAATTTGACGATACCGTTGAGTACCTTTCGAATCATAAAAAAATCTTGGGTTCAACCCGTTCTGTCACAAGGTAGAAACCACAGATATCGATAATATCTATAAGTGGCACTTCCGGGTTACCGATCCGCAGAACAATCCATTTGATGTAATCTTCTTTATCGAAGAAGACCATGACCTTCTGGTTGTTCTGCCCGAAGAATACGAAGACATGGACCCTGACGATATTCCGGAGGAGATCATCCGGGAGAGCACCGTTGGCAGAAAAATCACATGGAAACACTTCCCCAGAGAAAAAACTGTCGATGATCCGGATAATTATGTATTCGAGGGCAAGGTATTCGCTGAACTGCTCCTGCACCGGCACAGCGCCTCTTTGACCAAAGTTGACTTCGACCTCAAAGTCAACGTAAAATTCACCCTGTATCCGGCATTCCGGATTATACCCAGGAGGGTTATCAGAAGCATGACCAATGCAGGAATGTCTTTTATCATTCAGACTGCTACCGACAAGATGTTCCGGAGCATTTCAAAGGATTTCGGGAAGATACAACCGGTATAAATACCGCCCTCTCCCCGTTCAACTGCTAACCATAGCGATTTCTCTTTGGGCAAAGATTTGCAACAATTCACGACCTTTCGCCGTTTCTCGATCTCGATTGTCAGTGTTTTCTTCCTGATATGGCTGGGAATGGCAGGCTACATGATCATCGAAGACATGACGCCTGTCGATGCGCTCTACATGACAATCATTACCCTCAGTACGGTCGGATTCAGTGAAGTGCATACCCTTTCCGAGATGGGCCGCCTGTTTACCCTGGCGCTCATCATCGGAGGAACCGGCCTGTTTTTCTTTACCTTAAGCAATGTTGCCGTATTCTTCATTTCAGGAGAATGGCGCTCACATTGGGAACTACAAAAAAATCGTCGCATGCTCCGCAACCTCAATGATCATTACATTATCTGCGGTTACGGCCGACTGGGATCAAACGTGGCCGGTGAGTTGACAGCAAAAAACATCCAGTTTGTCGTTATCGACATCATGAACGATCAGATCCAGCTCGCCCGTGATCTTGACTATGTCGCAATCAAAGGGAACGCTGCTGATGAAAATGTGTTGAAAGAAGCGGGGATCGAAAAAGCCAAAGGACTTGTTGCCGCAGCAAGCACAGACGCCGAAAACGTCTTTATCGTGTTGACCGCACGAAACCTGAAGCCGTCCCTCCACATTATCGCCCGTGCGGATTGTGAAGAATCGGAAAACAAGATGCTTCGCGCCGGGGCTGAACGTGTCGTGCTTCTTTACCAGTCTGCCGGCCGCAGAATGGCAAACATGCTGATCGAACCGGCACTCGCTCAGTACCTCGACGAACTGAGCGACACAAACAAACTTGACCTTCAGATAGTCCAGTTTGTTGTCAATGAATCATCACCGCTTCAGGGAAAAACGTTCCGGGAAGCAGACCTCTACAACAACTATCAGATTAACGTTGTCGGCTATAAACTTCCGGCAGGAGAAGTACACTCGACCCCGAAAGCATCCGAGGTCATTCAGAAAGACGGCACCCTTATTGCGATAGGAGAGCCTAAGGATCTCAAAATCCTGAAAATCCTGACCAGAGGAGAGTGAACAGGGAACCAAAACACTTCCGTCAACTGGCTGTCACACTTTCCGTTCTGCCGCGAAAGACCATTTGCCACCTATCCCCACCTTCCAGTCCCAGAAACTAATTGCGACTTGCTTTGTTTTATGTAGTAGGTGAAACCGTGAGGTTTCACTATCTGCAACGTACTTTTTGCGACAATCAAATATGGTGAATCATGACCAGAAAAAGTGATTTTATGGACAAGCTTTCCGATCAGATGAATACCTGGGATGTACAGATCGACAAACTCAGGGCTCAGATTGAAGAAGCCTCTACCGACCTCAAGGAAGAGTATCACAAAACGCTGAACAAGCTTCAGGAACAGAAAACCGAAGCAAGTGAGCAATTTAAATCCCTGCGTGCTGCCGGGGAAGACACATGGGAAGAGTTAAAAGAGAAAACCGAAAAAAGCCGGAATGACCTGAAAGAAGCGTTTGAAAATTTCACCAAAAAAATCAAAAACAAACCCCCTTCAACTCCATGAGTGCATCGTAAAAAGAATCTTCTCTCTGCTGACATTGTTGTAAGAAAATCAAGGGTGACCATACATGGTAAGCACCCTTGGTGAAATGCTCACCACAAGTAGCGGATCCTGATAATGAGAAACATAGTGTATACCGGGAAAGGCGGCGTCGGCAAAACCACAATCGCAGCAGCAACGGCGTTGAAAGCCGCTACAATGGGCTATAAAACGCTTGTCATCTCTACAGACCCGGCGCACAGCCTGGGTGACTCCTTTGACAGAGAGCTTGGATCGTCACCTGTAGCGATCGCCGACAATCTTTACGGTCAGGAGGTAAGCGTCTATGGCGACCTGTCTCTTAACTGGGAAATAGTGCGAGAGCATTTCGCCCACCTGATGGAAGTCCAGGGAATCAAGGGCATCTACGTCGAAGAGATGGGGGTTCTGCCCGGCATGGAAGAACTTTTTTCGCTTTCCTACATCAAGAAGTACAACGAATCAAATGATTATGATCTTCTGGTGGTAGATTGTGCTCCTACAGGGGAGACCCTGCGCCTGCTTTCTATCCCTGAAACCTTCGGCTGGATGCTCAAGCTCATGCGGAACATGGAAAAGTACGTTGTAAAACCGCTTATCCGCCCTATATCCAAGCGTGTCGGCAAACTGCATGATGTCGTCCCTGAAGAGGATGTCTATAATCAGGTTGATCATCTCTTTTCCTCTGTCGAGGGAATCATCGATCTTCTTTCAGACGGCAGTAAAACCACTGTCCGTCTGGTTATGAATCCGGAGAAAATGGTCTTAAAGGAAACCATGCGGGCCCTTACCTACCTCAACCTCTACGGGATAACGGTTGACCAGATAGTGGTAAACCGCGTTCTTCTCGATGAGGTTGACGGGGAGTTCCTGAGTGAATGGAAAGAGATACAGAAAAAATATCTGGATCAGATCGATAAGACTTTTTCACCGATACCGATCATACAGGTACCCTTTTTCAGACAGGAAGTCGTTGGTCTCGACATGCTGAAAAAAGTGGGGGAAATAGTCTACAGAGATTCCGACCCGCTTGATATCCTCTACCGTGAAGAGCATGTCAACATCAAAAAACAGGGTGACGGGCACTACATCATGAAACTGCGCGCCCCATTTATATTCGATAACAAAATGGAAGCCAATATCGTGCAGGTAGGGGAATTAATGACCGTACGCATCGGGAACTACCAGAAAGGCGTTATACTCCCCGCCTTTCTGGCCGGACTCCGTGTCAGCAGCGCAAACTATAAAGAGAAATGGCTTGTCGTTGAATTCAAAAAGAAGGAAAAAGACGCTAAGACGCCCGAATGACGACCTGTCGGGCACCTCTATACATTGTCGTGAGCGACCTGAAGACAAGGCGGACGGAGCGCAGAAACCGGAGAATCTGTTCAACCAGTCACTCTCCGTCAGACTCAAAATCGAGTACGATCGAGTTCATACAAAACCGCTTTCCGGTAGGAGGGGGGCCGTCATCGAAGACATGACCGAGATGTGCACCGCAGCGTCCGCAGATCACCTCTGTCCTCACCAGCCCATGCGAGGTGTCAGGCTGATAGAAAATACTCTTCTCGCTTACCGGCTCGAAAAAACTCGGCCAGCCGCAGGTATCGGCAAATTTTGCATCTGAACGAAACAACTCATTACCGCACGCCGCACAAAAATAGGTCCCCCTGCCTTCAAAATCCAGGAATTTTCCTGAAAACGCCTGCTCGGTCCCTTTTTTCCGGGCAACCTCGTATACCTCTTCCGTCAAGACCTTTGCCCAGACCGAATCCGGAAGATCGAGCGTTGTAGTATCTGTCCTTGAATAGTAGGGGTTACCCGGTTTTTCCTGTTTTGAAATCATGGAACCGTCCTTTTCGTTTTCAGGAAAGGGAACACCGCCGCAACCGGTCGGTAGAACTGAAAGCATCAGCAAAAGAAAAAGCACTGTTTGCGAGTCTTTCAGGAATCTGACAGTACTATGCATACTCAGCTCTCCCATGGTTGTATGGAGTACCCTTTGAAGCCTTTTAATAAAATTAGAAAAAAAAATGTAGCTTCCTGTGACTATCTGAAAACAGGTGTAACGCATATGAAAATCCGGGGGAAATCATTTCTCATAGCAGCTCTTTTACTTGCATGCATTCTCTTTCCATTCCAGCGTGAGGTAACGGCAAAAACCTATTATCACGTTACGCTGAAAGCATTTCTGGACACTCATGATGTATCGGCAGTGGAGTGGGCATGGGTAACGCTTGTTGCAATCCCGAAAAGTGAGGCGTATCCTGAAGAGGCTGCTCTGGCGGAAAGCTATGGCGGTTCGCTTCGCGGAAGCGTTCTTGCTTTTGTCCGCGCTGCTGCCTGGAGATCGGATCACAGCTATGCCATTGAAAAGCGATGCAAGGGCAGAACTTCGGAAATGAAGATATCATGGAACGAAAGCTGGAACGATAACGTCTATGCGACTGGAGGTCTGGATAATCCGAACAATCCTGACGAGCTGCATTTCGGGTTTACCACCAGGCCCATCTTTTTGCAGAACAAACGGTGGTTCGATCCGATGAGCAGAAGCTATGCCGCACTCGGCCCGGTCCGGCTGGAAGGAGAAGCTGCGGAAGAGATCAGAGGGAATTTCATCCTCCGCCCTGTGAACTACCGCGATGCCTTGAAGCATTACAATTTCTGCGGAAAACAGTGGGTAGAGCAATACCGCTCCGAGTTCAACCATTTCCACCTGCATGAAGCGTTCTATGACGGCGATAACGAAATATTCAATCAGACCATCGGGAAGAAACATATCGTCTACCAGGTGCTCCGAACCTCGTCAAGAATTCACCCGAACTGGAAACAGCAGCGAATGTAGTCAATGATGCCTATCCATATCGGGAGGAGACTGTTTTGTGATTTTGGCAGGATCCCGGTGAGAAACAGTTAAACTTAGTCGCGGGTTAAATTTTTTGTAGATTATTTTCCTGTCATTTTGTTGGTTATTGTTATCCGAACAAAAAAGAATGAGTGTTACAAATATACTGGTAATCGGTTTGGGAGGAGTAGGTCTCCATCTTGCGCAACGTCTTGTTCATGATGGATACGGTGTTACGGTAATCGAATCGAGTCCCCAGCTGATCAACAGCGTTAACGACAAGATCGACGCGAAAATCATTGAGGGAAACGCCATGGAGCTTGCTTGCTGGAAACAGGCAAAAGCAGAAAACATGGATCTCCTGATAGCCGTCACCAATGAGGACTCGGTCAATATGATAGCCTCCATCATCGCTGACCGGTTCGGCATTCCGCGTAAAATTGCCCGTGTCCGCTCTCCTGATTACGGCTACGAAAACTCGTTACTCAATAAAAGCGACTTCAAGATCGATCTGGTCATTCATCCCGAAGAGCTTGTTGCACAGGAAATGGCACGCCTTGTCATGCGGGCATCGGCTAACGACGTGGTCGATATCGGAGAAGGAGCGATGAAAGTTTTTGCCATCCGTGTCAACCAGGACTGTCCGTTGACCAACAAGACGCTCAAAGAGATCACCCTGCTGCATAATGAATTTCAGTTCAAGATTGTTGCCATTGCTCGAGGTATCGCCACTATTATTCCGGGTGATGAAGATACAATTCTTCCGAACGACCAGATATTCATCATTGTCAATGAAAAGAATCTGCCTCTTTTGATGAATCTGCTGAACGTCCGTGAACAGCGCATTCACAAGGTCATGATCGTCGGCGGTGGCATGGTTGGCGCAAGGGTAGCCAAGCTGCTCGGAAAAACCGTAAAGATAACCCTCATCGAAAATGACAAGGAGCATGCCGAAGAACTGGCATCTACGCTGAAAAACACCGATGTGCTGCTTGGAGACGGAACGGACGTCAATGTCATGGTTCTCGGGGGACTGATGGAAATGGACACGTTTATTGCTACCACTGGTAATAATGAAACAAATATTATCAGCTGCCTGCTGGCAAAACATATCATGAACAGAACCAATGTCGATGCGGCTGCCACAGTAGGCAAAACCATCGCGCTGGTGAAAAAAGAGGACTATCTGGTTCTGGCATCAACTATCGGCCTCGACGTTGCTCTGAACAAAAAGATTTCTGCCGCTGATGAGATCATGAAGTTTATCAGAATGGGTGAATTGTTCTCACTTGCCCACCTTCATGGTGTTGATGCAGAAGTCATTGAACTTGCTGCGGCTCCCAGGTCCCAGATCACAAAAAAACCCTTAAAAAAAATGCAGCACATGCTGCAGGACAAACAGATTCTCATCGCCGGTGTAGTACGCAACGGCGTATGTGAACTGACGGATGAACATACTGTGATCGAACCCAATGACCTTGCCGTGGTGGTTTCAGCAACAAAAAGCATCAAAGAGGCGAGAGAGCTTTTCAAATAATCTTCCGCCTCGGTCTTACAAAGAAACTGTAATCCCTTGTAATGAATTTTCGTGCGATCTACCACGTTCTGGGAGCCCTGCTCATCTTAATAGGCTGCACCATGCTCCTGCCCCTCATCTGCGCACTCATCTACAAGGAAAGTGATGTTTTCGCTCTGCTGCTATCGGTTGCCATCACCATCAGCATCGGGCTTCCTCTCTGGGCAAGCTTTCGCAAGTACCGTGAGCTGACGCTCAGAGACGGTATTTTCATCGTTACTGTAGGCTGGATTCTCGTCTCTTCGTTTTCCGCGCTCCCCTTTATCATCCACGGAAGCATTCCCTCATTTACTGACGCTTTTTTTGAAATGATCTCCGGTTACACGACAACCGGCGCGACTGTACTCAATGCGATCGAAGCCGTTCCTCACGGGCTTCTTTTCTGGAGAAGCATGACAAGCCTGATCGGCGGAATGGGCTTCATCATGGTTGCCATCATCATTCTTCCTCTGCTTGGTGTCGGCGGCATGCAGCTCTATAAAGCCGAAGCCGATCCGGGACAGGTTATCACCGGAGAAAAAATCCTCCCGCGCGTCAAGCAGACCGCCGTCTGGCTCTGGGGAATCTATCTCTCGCTCAATCTCATACAGACCCTGCTGATGTGGATCGGCGGTATGCCGCTCTTCGATGCCCTCTGCAACTCCTTCGCCACGGTTTCAACCTCCGGTTATTCCCCGAAAAACAGCAGTATCGGCCACTATAACAGCGCCTGGATTGACTGGGTCACCATTCTGTTCATGTTCCTCGGGGGTATGAACTTCATGATGCACTACCAGATAGTGAAAAAGGACTGGGAGCCGGCAAAAAACAATACCGAGTTCAGGTGGTACCTGGGAATCGTGATTTTTTTCTCTCTCCTTGCCAGTTTCGATATCTGGCAGGACAAAGGATTCTTCGGCTTCTTTGATTCCCTGCGATACGGCACATTCCAGGTCGTCTCCATTCTCACCACTACAGGATTCACGACCGACGATTACGAGCTCTGGCCCCAGGCCGCCCAGATGATCATCCTTATTGTATGCTTTATAGGGGCCTCTTCAGGATCAACGAGCAGCGGCATCAAGATTGTTCATTTTGAAATTATGAGCAAGCACATCTATGCCTCCGGCAAGAAGTTTCTTCAGCCCCTCGCTGTCATCCCTGTAAAAATCAATGGACGAAGTCTGGAAGCGCCCCTGATAACCATCGCATACACCTACTTTGTGATGAATATCTTTTTTGTTCTCCTCGGAGCGGGACTCCTGACATACCTCGACAACATGGATTTCTTCAGCTCCGTGAGTGCCGTGATCTCCTGTCTGTTCAACATCGGACCGGGCTTTGGAGAAGTAGGACCAACGCAGACCTACGCCCACATATCCTCTGCCGGAAAATGGTTTCTTTCCTTCAGCATGCTTACCGGACGCCTCGAAATGTTCACCGTCATGGTTATGTTCTATCCCTACTTTTGGAAAAAGTAAGGGGAGATTGTTGAGGCGTTGAATCGTTGAACTGTTGAGTCCTTGAGCTATACACTCGATATACATCGATTCTGCCCATAACAAATCAACAGTTCAACAGCTAAACAACTCAACAATCTTCTTAACTGCGCATATGGTTTTCGTCGTTCATGTGTCCTGACGCGTCCCAACCGAGGTTTTTATCCTTGTGCAGCTCTTCCCGTTCATCCATCATGAGCTGTTCGAGATCCTCGATCCTCTGCTTCGTCGCGCGGATAAGTTCCTTTTTATCATGCCGCATCTCTGCAAGTTCATACACGTGCCGCTCCTCATGCCTTCGAAACGTATTCATCGCCCTCCTGATACGATACTTCCGGTGCCCTAGCCGGCTCAAGACGTCACTGCCGATACGTAACGCGGAATCAAGCGTATCGAGGTAGATATTCCTGACCCCCATGTCGATCAGTTCATAGGAATCATCCCATCCGCTGGCGCGGGAGATTATTTCAAGATGAGGGAAATATTTCCGGGCTGTTCGAGCGATTTCCACCACCTTTTCAACGTTATCCTCAACAATAACAAGCAGTTCAGCCTCTGCCGCCCCGGCAGCCTCCAGGAGACCGCTACGTGAAGCGTCGCCATAGAACACCTGTAAACCCATTTTTCTCAGCAGTTCAACATTATCGGGATCAGCATCAAGATAGGTCGCCTCCTCGTCGTTGGCCTACATGAACCTGCCGACAACACTGCCTACCCTGCCAAAGCCTGCAACGATGACACGGCTCTTTTTGTCAATCCTGTCAGGCACTTTTTCAGGCATCTCTTTTGTACCGAACCTCGGTTGTATGAGCTTTTCATTGAGCAAAACGAGCAAGGGAGTCATGGCCATACTCAATGCCACAACCGCGATAAGCGGATTGACCAGCGATGCCTCGAAAACACCATTGTTGAGACCGAATGAGAAAAGGACAAAAGCAAACTCTCCCCCCTCGGCGAGCGCCAGGGCAAAGAGCAGTATGTTGTCAAAGCTCATCCTGAACACTCGGCCGATAGAAGCAAGTATGATGAACTTCAGAACTATGAGCGCAGCAACCAGTTCGAGAATAACCAGAGGATTCGATGCTATGACAAGAAAATCAATCGAGGCTCCCACGGAAATAAAGAAAAGCCCAAGAAGCAGGCCCTTGAACGGTTCAATATTTGTTTCAAGTTCATGGCGATATTCGCTCTGCGCAAGAACAACGCCCGCAATGAACGCGCCAAGCGCAGGACTGAGGCCTACCATGCCCATGAGTACGGTAATGCCTATCACAAGAAGCAGGGCCGCTGCCGTAAACATCTCCCTGAGCCGGGTTCTTGCAATGAGACGAAAAGCCGGATTGACAAGATATCGCCCCGCAACGATAATTCCCGCTACCACCCCCAGCACGGTAATAGTCTGACCCCAGATCGGCAAGCCGTCCATCCAGGCCTGGAAAGCCTGAGGCCCTCCTTCGCCATGCGCCTCATGTACAGCTGCATGACCTGTTGCAAGCAGGGGAAGAATCGCCAGAATGGGAATAATCGCGATATCCTGAAACAGCAGCACCGAAAAGGAATTCTGTCCGCCGTCAGTCTTCATCAACCCTTTCTCATGGAGCGTCTGAAGCACAATCGCGGTTGATGAGAGCGCCAGAACAAGGCCGAGAGCCAGAGAGGTCTTCCACTGCAACCCGAACATAAGAGCTATTGCCATCACGATCAGTGCGGTGATAAAGACCTGCGCGCCGCCCATACCGAAAATCGAGCCTTTCAGTTTCCAGATCATCGAGGGTTTCAACTCGAGACCGATCAGAAAAAGCATCATGATAATCCCGAACTCCGCGAACTGCATCACATTCTGCCCTTCCTCCCCGATCAGACCAAGAACAAATGGGCCGATGATAATCCCGGCGATCAGATAGCCCAGCACAGATCCAAGCCCGAGCTTTTTGGCTACCGGAACCGAAACGACTGCCGCGGTGAGATAGACAAATGCCTGGAAAAAAAACCCTCCTTCATGCATAAAAAACAGATCTGAATACGTTAACTGAATCGCTCGTTGAGATACTCCTGAGCGTCCCTTGCGGCAGGATCGAAGGAGTCATCGGCAAGCATCCTCAACATGGCCTGGTAATGCTTTGCGTTCTCATCGATGCTTTGCTGCTTCATGACATTGGTACCGTGGATAACATAGGGAGGGAGGTAGAGCATCCCGCAAAGGCGTGCGGTCTGCTCGAGAGGAACCAGCATCTCCTTCATGGTATACCTGTTGTAGCCTTCTCTGGAGTAGGATGCTTTACTGCCGCCTGTCGTAACGATATGGCATGCCCACTTCCCCTTCAGCGCGTTACCGTTCCGGCCGAACGCCCATCCATGAACCAGAACCAGGTCCATCCACTCCTTCAGGAGCGCGGGTGTGCCGAAAAGAATAAACGGATACTGAAAGACAACAACATCATGTTGTTTGAGCAACTCCTGCTCAGCTTTCACATTGATATCCATGTCCGGATAGAGCTCATACAAATCATGAAAGGTCACCCCGTCTATTGCACCGACCTCTTCAATCAGTCTGGTGTTCACCCGGGATTTTTCCAGAGCGGGATGTGCAAAAACTATCAGAATCTTTCTCAAAACAACCGTTATTTTTTACCCTTGCGTGAATAACATCGATAGCCAGAGCGGATGGAGGTCTCACGGGCCTCAAGTCTCCATTACGGTAATCAGGAGCTGAAAAAACGCCCTGTAACTTATTTCCGGCGCGCCGCCTGCTTTGCCGCACCGGCAAGCTTCCCCCCATAATGCCCCAGCAGTGTCACCACCGGCAGCGTCGCAAGAAGAAGCACGATGTAGACCCAGTGCAGCCAGTCATTCTGAAACATGATATCCGGAAAAGAAAGACGGAGCACAACAGTAGTAACGACAA
Source organism: Chlorobium sp. (assembly GCA_026193435.1). Lineage (GTDB taxonomy): Bacteria > Bacteroidota > Chlorobiia > Chlorobiales > Chlorobiaceae > Prosthecochloris. Next base: position 1,814 of record JAPHUN010000299.1, on the reverse strand, counting down.
GCAGAAACAGCACAATCGACAGCTTGATTTTTTTCATAAAGACCGGGGCCTTGGCCCTCTTGTAATTTTTAGTCCAGTCATGAATACCGGAGAAAAAAGAGACCGGTACGGCAAACAGCACAATAATAATAAGATGCTCGACCGTACGCTCAAAAAAAGGGTCGTTGAAAGGCAGTGTAAGAAGCAGATACAATACCGCTACGGGTATAAGCCCGTTACTGAAATGCGCCGCGATAGGATGAAGAAAAAACGTATCCTTCATCTCCTTCAGCAGACTTTTCTTTCCTGCCATCGAAAGCTCCTTTGCTTGTAGGTTTAAACAGCAAAATTATATGCTTCTGGAAGATAATGTAACACCTTTCAATCAAAAACACTTCGGCAAGAACCCAGAGATCAGCCAGGTTGTGCAGATTTCCTCTATGAAGTTTATTCTGCTCCCTTATCCCTGCGCTCCCCGAGCTCATCTGTCTTTGTTTTTTCCCAGAGAGGCACCTTGTTGAAATATGCCGCCCTGCCGATAATATGGGCGGCAACCGGGGCCGTGAGAAAAAGAAAGACGATAATCGCGACGGCGCGGGAAGCGATGCCGAAATCCTGCCAGTATATGCCCGTACCGATAAGTACCAGCCCGATACCCAACGTCGAGGCCTTGGTGGTTGCCGACATGCGGGTATAGAGATCGGGCATTTTCAGAATACCTATTGCTGAAAGGAGAATAAACAGTGTGCCCAGCAAGAGAAAGATGCCGCTTAGAATTTCAATCATGTTTTTGCCTCCTGCCGAGGTAATAACCGAACGCCACCGTCCCGAGAAACGCCAGAAGCGCCACAATGATACCGACGTCCAGAAATGTCGTGGTGTTTTTCTGAATCGAATAGACCGCTATAAAGGCTATGGCATTAGCCGAAAGGAGGTCCAATGCCACAATTCTGTCCTCAATGCCCGGACCGATCACCAACCGTAGAAAAATGATCAGAATTGAAAGACCGATAATGAATACTGAAGCCTGAACGGCCCATTCTATAAAGCTCATCGCATCACTCCTATCAATCGTTTTTCCAGTCCGTTTTTCAGCTCACGGCGAAACTCATCTGCATCCGTGACATAGAGAGCATGCACGTAGAGAATTTTCCTGTCAGGAGAGACATCGAGGCTCAGCGTTCCCGGCGTAAGGGTCACCAGGTTGGCGAACAGCGTGATCTCGATATCGCTTTGCACATCGAGGGGCACCGCGATAATGCCCGGTTCCATGTAGTCCTTCGGCGTCACGATGTCAAAAGCAACCTTCAGATTTGCCTTGATCAGTTCCTTCAGGAAGTAGAGAACAAACATGATCACCAGCGGGATCTTCCTGAAATATTTCGTATCGCCCCACGCGTAACGGGATAGCCAGAGTATCAGGTAACCGACGATCATGCCCCCGGTGAATGTTCCGGCGCTGACCTCTCCGACGAGCAGCATCCAGGCGATCGCCAGCAGTATGTTGAAAAGAAACAGGTTCATGGACGTTCCCCCAATACCGCCTGAATGTAGCTCCCCTGATCCAGCAGTTCGACAGCCGCGCTCTGGACAATCACGAAAAACGGTTCGAACCAGAACCCGAACACGACCGTAACAGATCCGAGTATGACTATCGGCACAACCATCGCCACTTTCTTCATGCTCGGGATGAGCAGATATCCCTCATCTTCAACGCTGCCCTCTCCCCGTGGATCATCTTTCCAGAACGCTTCATTCCAGATCTTGATCATGGAATACAGGGTCAGCATGCTGACAAAGAGAGCAATCCCGACCAGCATATAGTGCTCCGAATC
>JAPHUN010000289.1 GCA_026193435.1 Chlorobium sp. | reverse complement strand
TTCAGCTCTTCCATAACTTTTTTATGAGCAATCCCGGGCTCATCCCGCCTCTCTGCGGCCACAGCAAGATCATTTAAGTCTTCGAGCAGTTCCTCGTATTCCTTAAGAGGCAAAATCACTGCTCGTTTGCGACCTTTGGCATCAGTTATGTAGTCAGGATTAAGGTCTTTAACCGATATCATATTCCAACTCAATGTTTTAACTCCTTATAAATCAATGTAACAGAAATCGTCTTTATCTTTAAAAAGATTCATAATTCAAGCCTCACCCGCGCACTTACACTGGGGAACCTACCTCTACGGCACCAGCGTCAATCCCAACCGCCACATCATGCCGCCCTGTGTAACAAAGCAGGGAAATTAAACTACACCGTTTGTTCCGGAAACCATTCGGAACGGAGTGGGCGAACTGAAGCAATGCGGTCAAAATCCGCGTCTTTGTGAAGAAGAATGGCATCGTGTTCCAAGGCAATCTGCGCTATGCAGCAATCTACTGAGCTCCGCACTGTTATCCCCTTTCTTCTCAGTTCGAAAAATATCCGCGCTGCATCAGACCACGTTCTTTCCGTCGCTTCAAGATAGAGCTGTGATGAAAGATGTCCGTCCAGCAGCTTCCAGTCCTCCTCGCTTTTAGCTCCTTGTAACAGCTCAAGCTGCGTAAATCGGCATAAAACAGATGTTTCGCCATGAGTCTTTCTTTCAAAGGCCTGAACAACATCCCCTGTCCGGCCCCTCAAGAGATCTATCCAAACAGAAGTATCAACAAGAATCATTCCCTGACCTGTCTCATTTTTTTGTAATCAAAATCCTCATAAAACTCAACCTTCCCTGCAAGTTCCGTCAGATCTTTCCGTTTTTTCAAGCGGATCAGAACTTCCAACGCTTCCTCCACCAGCGCCTTTTTGGTTTTCGCATCACTTACGGAAAAGGCTTCGCGGAGAAGTTTGTCATCAATAACAATATTCGTTCTCATATCCGATATCCTGCCTCATTCTTATCAATTGAAACCAACATTAATGTGTATACAATACACACAAACTATACCTTTCAAATGAAAATTGCAATCACAGATTCACATTGTGGTGATAGTAGGCGAGGCTACGTTTGAACAGCACCTCCGGACACGACAGGAGAAACTGTTTTTCACGAGTGCTGTGCAGACTCGTTACTTTCTTCTTCGGAAGTAGTTGAAAAATCAGGAATGTCGGGAATGATGTTGTCGATCACCCGGACAGCTCCGACGAAACGCTTTGCGAAATAGTTCTGCTGTAGCCGGTCTTCCGTAACGCCTCTTGAAACCGAAGCGTGTATGAAGGTACCGTTGCCGATGAAGATGCCGACGTGGTTGATGCGTTTCCCGCGTGTATTGAAAAACACCAGATCGCCAGGCCTGAGTTCATCACGCTCGACTTTTTCCCCGATCGAAGCCATTTCAATCGATGTCCGGGGAAGCCGCATACTGAACACCCGTTCATACATGAACTTCACAAAACCGGAGCAGTCAAATCCATCAGGCGTCTGCCCGCCCCAGCGGTACCTGACCCCGAAGAACTGTCTGACATCATTGAAAAAGCTGCTCATGGAACATGCTGGCTTTTCAAGCTCCTGCTCTGCAACAGGCTTGTTGGGCGTAATCGAAGCGAATGATTCGGACGGAACGGCAACGGAGAGAAAAAAGGAAAAACAGACCAGAAACAACGAAGCATGCATACGGCGCGCTTTACCCGAAACGGCACGAAGCCGGCAGAAAACATGTCGGAGCAGCATAGACAGGATCGCTTCTGTTGTCGAAAACCAATACGCAGGAGGGAAAGCCGATAAGTTTTGAATTTAGCAGTTTTTTCACTCTACATCCAAAATTCGGAATGAAATAACTGTAGCGGGAGTCTTTTTTTCACAACAAAAGGCCACACCGTTAACAACGAGCCCCACGATCATATACAAGGCACAACGAGTCCTTGTGTGCCAACTTTCAGGACTCGTGATAGATGCCGTTATCCTTTTAGGATCTAGTACATCTTCACCTTTACATAAGGATTTATGCAAAGATGGTTTACTTCCGGATCAAGCCCCCCAAATCCCCAGATAGTCCTTTTGCAATATGATATCCATTCAGATTCACCTAATAAACAACGCCCCTGCTCTGGCTATTAAGCAACCTCTCATCATCAATAAATGTTTGTAACTTTCATAAAATGAAAGTATTTTACATTAATGCAAACACTGATCGAACATATTACCAACGCTGGACTGGGAGATCGCGTTGTCACAGAAGCACAGCTGTCTCGCCTGCTTGATGGCACTCCGCAACGCCGGTACAACCTGGTTAATCGCGCACTGCATCGCGGGGATCTGCTGCGTTTGCGACGTGGCCGTTACCTGCTCTCATCTGCCGTAAAGCAGGCTAAAGTACATCCTTTTGTGCTGGCCCAGGCCCTGCAGCCGGGATCGTACATCTCATTCGAAACAGCGCTCAGTTTTCATGGATGGATTCCGGAATCGACACCAATCACTATGTCTGTCACGCCGAATCGACGACGTCAGACTCTCGACATTCCGAAATTCGGTCAATTCCTGTATTACCCGTTAGCGTTGAACACGGGCTGGTTTCTGGAAAACGTCGATCGAGATACTTTTGCCGGACAGAGCTGTCTGATAGCACAGCCGTTACGAGCTTTACTGGATATTTTCTGCCTGCGGAAGCTTGATTTTCCAGGCCTCAGGAGCCTGACCGAAGGCATGCGCATCGACGAGTACGAACTCGCCACTATTGGTATTGACGATCTTGAACGGTTACGCCCGGTCTATCAGCATAAACGCATGGACACATGCATCTCTGCCCTACAAAGGGAACTGATACAATGATCGATATTCTACACAAACGACTGGAGCGTTATTCCGCCTCTGATGCAAAACAAGAGGAGCAGGCACTCAAGGAAATCTTGCAGGAAGTGGCGCTTTACGGGTTATGGCGTGCCGACTTTTTTGAGATCGCTGCCTTTCAGGGAGGCACCTGTCTGCGTATTCTGCATGGGCTGCCTCGTTTTTCAGAAGATCTTGACTTCATTCTGCGCACCCCTGACAAGGAGTTCCGATGGAATCCATTTTTCGACACCCTTGAAATAGTAATGGCTGAATTCGGCATCCGCTGTGAACTTGTTGACCGCGGTAATATGGATCGGGCTGTCCGTCAAGCGTTATTGAAGGATGATTCCTTTGCCGGTCAACTCAACCTTTCATTTTTCGGCGGCCAAAACAGACGCAAATTGAAGGTCAAACTCGAAATCGACACGCAACCGCCTGAAGGCTCTGAATTTGAGTACCGTTATCTCGATTTTCCTCTCGACTTTGAACTCAGCGTCCAGACGCTGTCGAGCAACTTCTCGCTCAAAACTCATGCTCTGCTTTGCAGACCTTATATCAAAGGCCGAGACTGGTTCGATTTCGGTTGGTATGTTACCCAGGACGTCGCGCCAAATCTGTTGCTCCTTGAAAACGCACTCCAGCAATACGGCCCGTGGTCGGGAAAATTCCTGCCCATCGATAAAGATTGGCTCAATAAAGCATTGAGCGACAAGATCGGTTCCATCGACTGGTCGAAAGCCGCACAGGATGTCGCCCCGTTCCTGCCACCTGCCTTCCAGCAAAGTCTCAAGCTGTGGAGCCGTCAATTCTTCGCTGAAAAACTCGCAACATTAATGAAAAAACTTCAATAAAACTTGACGCAGCGATTGCGGTCGATCTGTGAGATCAATTTTGGATACGGATGTCCCGAAGTCCAATACTGCTCTGCGCGATTCCCCTGACGATGACATGGTGCAAGTGCTCATTGCGCGTCAAGTCTCAGGCCTCGTAATAGATGCCGTCATCCATTGAGCCTCTAGCACTGCAACTCTTTTTCCAAAAAATACCTGGAAAGTTATTTCGGTTACGGATTCCCAAGTCCAGTCGAGTTCCTGTTCAAGGTACTCGACAGTCGTCTGCTGGACGAGTGTGTCCTGGTTGTAGGCTGAAATCGGCATCACACCGTCACCTCCGCAGAAATGCCCAGTTGAACAGCAACCGGCGTATAGATGTCAATGTTTTCGTCCGGAGTATGGAGCGAAACGATCAGAGAATATCTGGCACTCCGATCCCATCGGCCAAGCCAAGCCCGCTCACGCCACCAACCGATTACTGGATATACCCCGATCAGATTGCAGGACGCAATATCGGCAGCCGTGCCTTTCCAAATGTCGGAATGAACGGACCCTGTATCGCGGCTGTTTGACCCAATAAGCCACCGCTCGCTACCACTATCCGTATCGGGC
>JAPHUN010000093.1 GCA_026193435.1 Chlorobium sp. | reverse complement strand
TTGCGGAGCTTACCAATCTCGGTAAACCGGCGATTCTTGTTCCCTACCCCCATGCTACGGGAAATCACCAGTTTTTCAATGCCGAGGCGCTGTCGAAGGATGGTGCTGCCGCACTTGTCGAAGACCGGGATGTCGCCGGGGATCCTGCAAAAGAGCTGGTTCAGGCGCTGCTTGGAGACGTTGAAGCCCGTCAGCGAATGGCACAGGCCTGTCTGAAACATGGTATGCCGGGAGCCGCCGCTGCGCTTGCAGGAAGGATCGTTACACTTGCAAATCATTAAACAGAATATCGTGGAGCTGGGAAATACAAGATGCGTGCATATTGTCGGTATTGGCGGAGCGGGAATGAGCGCTATTGCCGAACTGTTGCTGAAATCGGGGTTTACGGTCACGGGATCTGATCTTGTCGCCAGTGAGGTCACGGGAAAACTTCAGGATCAGGGGGCAGCGGTCGCGCTGGGGCACAGCGCAGAAAACATCGGAGCGTGTGATGTGGTCGTCTACTCGTCCGCCGTAGCGGCAAGCGAGAACGAAGAGGTCGCGGCCGCCCTGCAGAAAGGCATTCCTGTTATCAAACGGGATGAAATGCTCGGGGAACTGATGCGCTACAAGAGCGGTATCTGTGTCGCAGGCACTCACGGCAAGACGACGACGACGGCAATGATCGCTACAATGCTTATCGGCGCGGGTGAGTCTCCGACCGTCATGATAGGCGGTATATCCGATGATCTGAAAGGGAGCACCATGGTAGGGAGCGGAAAGTATATGGTGATTGAGGCGGATGAATACGATCGCGCGTTTTTGAAGCTGACCCCTTCCCTGGCTGTTATCAACAGCCTGGAGATGGAGCACACCGATACCTATGCAGATATCGAGGCGCTGAGAGATGCTTTTGTTGCCTTTGCCAACAAGGTCCCTTTCTACGGAAGAGTGTTCTGTTGTGTTGACTGGCCGGAGGTACGCAAAATCATACCCCGGATGAACAGGCGTTTGTCTACCTATGGTATCGAGGAGTCAGCGGATCTTATGGCGCGCGATATACAGATTGTCGGGCACGAGACACGGTTCACTGTGGACTATCAGAAGCAGGAGCTGGCGCGTGTCAGCATAGCTGTTCCCGGCAGGCATAATGTGCATAACGCTCTGGCGGCCATTGCGACAGGACTTGAAATGGGGCTGCCGGTTGACAGCATCGTTTCGGGGCTTGCCTCTTTCAGCGGGATGAGACGGAGGTTTCAGATTCTCTACGGCAGAGCCGGGGGGCCGGTAATCGTCGATGATTACGCGCATCATCCATCAGAGGTTAAAGCGGCGGTTAAAGCTGCAAGGGCGGGTTGGCCGGAGCATGAGGTGATCGCTGTTTTTCAGCCGCATCTTTTCTCCAGAACCACGGCGTTTGCAGATGAGTATGGATGGGCACTTTCCAATGCTGACCGTGTCTGTGTTGCCGACGTGTTTGCCGCACGGGAAAAAACCGCTGACTATCCAGGGGTCAGCGGCGCTCTTGTGGCAGAGGCGGCACTGATGGCCGGGGCTCAACAGGTATCGTTTATCCCGGACAGAGAGGAACTCTGCAGCACGCTTCAGGGTTACTGTGTACCAGGGAATCTGTTGTTATGTATGGGGGCCGGAGACATCACAAAGATAGCATCGGAACTTGCTGACCACTGTCGGAAAAATGAGCCGTAGCCTTTGCAGGATGTCATCGGAAACAACACGAAACGATTATTTCATCAATGAAACAACAGGTTACAGATGATCAGTACTGAAGAGTTGCTGGGCACCATCAGGGGAGAGGTGCTCCTTGGTGAGTCGATGAAAGAGCATACCGCTCTGAAAATCGGCGGATCGGTTGATTTTTTTGTCGATCCGCTTGACCGGGAAGATCTGTGCAGGGCAATAGCGCTGTTTGAAGCAAGAAACCTTCCCTATGAGCTTATCGGCAGAGGATCGAATCTTCTGGTGCATGATGACGGGGTGCGCGGGGCGCTTATCATCACTTCAAGAGCGTTAGGAGAATACAGTGTCAGTAAAAATATTCTGACTGCGGGAGCCGGAGCGCTTCTGCCGGTGATCGCAGAGAAAACATTCGGCCTCTCTCTTGGAGGTCTGGAGATGCTTCAGGGCATACCGGGAACAGTCGGCGGGGCGATTGCCATGAATGCGGGAGCGCACGGACAGGAGATTTCCTCTGTGGTTTCACGGGTTGAAATATTGCATGAAGGCAGAGTCTGCATGGTGCAGGCTCATGATATTGCCTTCGGTTACCGAAGCTGTTCTCTTGGCGGGAGTGTCATTCTGGGCGCGGAGATGAAGCTGAATAAACTTTCCGATGCAGAATGTGATAAACGGGGGAGGTTACGACGAGAGGCTTTCCGGAGGCGGAGCGCCTCGCAGCCCTTGTCATGGCCGAATGCCGGAAGCGTTTTCAGAAATCCACGGCCTGAGGAAAATCCCTCGGGGCTCAGCGCGGGACAGATGATCGATGCCTGCGGACTTAAGGGACTTCAGAGAGGGGGAGCGGTTATTTCTGAAACCCATGCAAACTTCATCATCAATGCAGGTGATGCCAGGGCTACGGATGTTATGGAGTTGATCGTTGAGGCAAGAGAGCAGGTTCGTACAATGTTCGGTGTTCAACTTGAGCTGGAAATCAAACTTCTCGGATTTGCAAAAAACTGCCGTTGATGGAAGGATTTGTGTATGAAGACGATTCGGGGATCTCGCAGACTCCTGCCGGGGAGCCCGAACATGATGCTGTTGTCGGCACTGACAGGTCAGGACCCGGATGGAAGGCGATCGCCCTGATCATGTTGATTGCGCTTGTCGGGCTGTTCGCTCTGGGATTGTCTGCTCAGCAGTGGAAAAAGAGTGTGTGGGTCAGGGAGGTTGTGTTCAGCGGTAATCACCTGTTGTCGGGTGATGAACTGAAGAGGAAAACCGAGGGCCTTGTCGGAAAAAATATCGGGGATGTTGACAGTAAAGCCTTGTCGGAGGAACTTATGATGCTTCCCTACGTCAGGCGGGCTGAGGTTGCCGAAGAGCTCAACGGTATCATTCGCATTTCGCTCCAGGAGCGTCTTCCGATGGCGAGGCTTGTCAGGGGAGATAAAGTTCAGGTTATTGATACGGAAGGTTATATCTTGCCGTGGCGCGACCATTCTTCCTTGTCATCGTTGCTGCGGGTTACAGGTCTCAAAACATATCGAGCTGAAGCAGCTCAGCTCTCGAAAGCCCGGGATAGAAGTTTTACGGTTCTCAGAGAGATGATCGATGCTGTTAAGTCCACCGAATATGCGCGCCTGTTAATACGGGATATTGTCTTGAGTCAGAAAAATAAAACGTATTTTTCTGTGGCCGGTTCCCCAACCCGGTTTATCGTGGGTAATGACGGGGACTACAAGGAAAAGTTGAAAAAATTCGAGATATTCTGGCAAAAGGTGGTCGCGAAAAAAGGACTTGACGGTTACGCAACGGTCGATCTGAGATTTACCGGAAAGGTTTTTGCTGTCGAGAACCGCAGGCAGAGTTCCTTTTAAAAAAGCACCCTGAAAGGATCGCATACAGGATCAAGCAATGCAGAGAAGCAACATCGTCGTAGGGTTAGACATAGGGACAACAAAAGTATGTGTTGTCGTTGCCGAGAGGGATGAGATCGGAAAGCTCAATATCCTCGGGCAGGGCCGTTCCGATTCAGAGGGGCTGCAGCGGGCAACGGTTGTCAACATCAATAAGACGGTTGATGCCATAAAATCGGCGGTTGCCGATGCAGAGCGCGAATCCTCGATCCGTATCAGAGGGGTCAATGTCGGGATATCGGGGGCGCACGTTCACTGTATTAACAGCAATTCCGAAATAAGCGTTAATCAGAGCGGTATCGTCAACGCCTCGGATGTACGACGTTTTCTTGAAAAGGCGAAGACCAACATTCGCTATCTGGATATTGATCATGAGATTATCCATGTCATACCCCAGGAATTCATCGTCGATGACCAGGAGGGGGTGCTTGATCCTATCGGTATGGCAGGTACAACGATGCGAGGCAGTGCCTATATCGTGGTGGGAATGAAAACCAAGATCCGCAACATCAAGCAGTGTGTTGAAAAAGCAGGCCTTGAGGTCAACGCCATGACCTTTGAACCGATTGCCTCAGGGCTTGCTGTTATGAAGGAGAGCGAGAAGAAAAGCGGTGTTGTCATCATTGATATAGGCGGAGGGAATATCGAAGTCAGGCACCACGGCGCACTGGGTAATCCTGTCGAAACCGGGCTCGGACACATCACCTCCGATGCTCATAGTATATCCTTTACGGATGATGTTTTTCACGGCAGCCATGTAGTCATCAAGAGGCACATTGTAGTAACTATCACTATGCCACCAGTTATCCGGCACCTTGTACTCCACCTTCTGATAAAATGGTTCTGAGGAGCAGGAAAGGATCTCCACGTAGTCATCAGGATTGATCTTAATGACATCATGGAGATATTGCAGCGGGCTCATCTCCTTACCGTTCACGGTTACTTTAGTGGGAGGAACTCCCATGTAATGATTCATAATCGCTTTGATTGTTGACAGGGCCTCTGCTTCATTCCAGTTTTGGTCAGTCTTCAGGGAAGCGAGATAGGTTTTCATTTCATTTACCATATCCGCATGGTTATGGTATTTCCGCCCATTCAGCAAACCTGTATATGCCTCTTCGGGAACGATCCCGTATTTTTTCCAGATACGGGTGACAGCATTGGATTCCGAGCCCTCGTCAAAATTCGAGTTCCCCCGCTCCTGGATGTACCGCCTGGCCTTTTCTACATATTCCCAGTAC
>JAPHUN010000213.1 GCA_026193435.1 Chlorobium sp. | reverse complement strand
GATTTTCTTTTTAAGATCCTTATCTTGTCCGTCGTTTTATGGGGGGTGATATTCTGGGGCGTGACGGAGTATGGATTCGACATCGGCGCCGTTTTCGCAGCCTGGATAATGATCGTGACCAACTCCCTCGTGGGCTATCTGCTTTTTGAGTACGCGTTTGACAAGTCTCAGTCGGACTTTGCAAAGGTAGTTCTGGGCGGGTTGGGAATGAGATTGCTTGTGCTGATGGCGCTTGTGGCGTTTTTTATAGTGCGGGATCTTGTTTCGGTCAATGATTTTGTGGTTTCATTTTTCGCATTTTACTGTATTTACGTGATTGTCGAGATTCTCGGGTATCAGAAAAGGAATAAACAGAAAAAGAGAGTTGCATGAAACGGTTTAACGCTATACGGATCGGTGAGCTTGTAAGGATTGCGGTTCTGGTCATGCCTTTGCTTTTGGGCTTCGGCGCTCCGATATATGCTGCTGCTGAAGTTCACGGGGAAGCAGGTACGCATGAAGCGGCGGCGGTCCATGCCGATGAAGTTCACGGTGAAGCCGGGGAACACGCTGAAGGCGGAGCCGGTGACGTGATCATGCACCATATTCTCGACAGTAATGCCATGGAGTTCGAGCCCTTTGGCAAATTCCCGCTTCCGAAAATAGTTATTGGCGGTTTTGATCTGTCGATTACCCGTCACGTTGTTTTTATGTGGCTCGCCGCCCTGATTCTGCTGCTTGTTTTCGGCTACGTCGGCAACAAGTACAAGTCGATCAAGAGCAACGAGGCTCCCGGTGGGGTTGCCAATGCCATGGAGGCCCTGGTAGAATTTATCCGTCTCGACGTGGCAAAATCAAACATCGGTGAAGGGTATGAAAAGCATATGCCCTACCTGCTTACCGTGTTTGTGTTTATTCTCGTACTCAACCTTCTCGGGCTGATTCCCTATGGGGCCTCGGCTACAGGAAACATCAACGTGACCCTGACCCTCGCGGTGTTTACTTTTTTTATTACGCAGGTATCTGCGATCAAATCAAACGGTATCAAAGGGTATCTTGCTCACCTTACCGCGGGTACGCATTGGGCACTCTGGATTATCATGATCCCGATAGAGGTTATAGGACTGTTTACCAAGCCGTTTGCGCTGACCATTCGACTGTTTGCCAATATGACTGCGGGGCATATCGTGATTCTCAGTCTTATTTTTATCAGTTTTATTTTGAAAAGCTACATTGTTGCAGTATTTGTATCGGTGCCGTTTTCAATCTTTATCTATATGCTTGAGATCTTTGTCTCCTTCCTGCAGGCCTTTATCTTTACCATGCTGTCTGCACTCTTTATAGGCCTCGCATCGGCGCATGAAGGCCATGAGGCTGAGGGAGCGCATTGATCAGAAAGTGATTGTTCATAATGCCAGTAATATTTTGTACTTTTGTCGGGGATTAAAAGCGTTTTAGCAGTTCAATACATAACAAATCATTTGGAGGGAATTTAGACATGGAAGGAATGGGTAATGAGGCTTTGGGTTATCTTGGTGCCGGTATCGGTGCAGGTTTAGCAGTTCTTGGCGCTGGTCTTGGTATCGGTCAGATTGCAGGTTCTGCCGCTGAAGGAACCGCCCGTAATCCTGAGGCGACTGCAGATATCCGTACAACCATGATCATTGCTGCCGCACTTATCGAGGGTGTTGCCCTTTTTGGTGAGGTTATTGCAGTGCTGCTGGTTTTGAAGTAACGGAAGGCAGAAAATATATTTAGATCATACGTCATGAACCTAATGCGGCACATTCCGATAATTTGCCGCATTCAGGATTTATTCAATCGTAAAGGAGAATAGTGTTCCATGCTTACGTCAGGAATTATAGTTCTTAGCGGAGGATTGCTCGATCCTAATCCGGGGTTGATTTTCTGGACAACCGTTACGTTCCTTATCGTGCTTTTTATTCTCAAGAAATTTACCTGGGGCCCGATGCTCAGCGCTCTTGAGGAAAGAGAAAAAGGAATTCAGAATTCAATTGATCGCGCACAGACGGCAAAAGAAGAGGCTGAGGCCGTTCTGAACAAGAACAGGCAGCTTCTGGCACAGGCTGGTGCAGATGCTGACAAGATTATTCGGGAAGGCAAAGAGTATGGTGACAAACTCAAGGCTGAAATAACCGAGAAGGCGCATCTTGAGGCAACAAGAATGATTGCATCTGCCAAAGATGAGATCGAACAGGAAAAGCGACGTGCTCTGACTGAGCTGAGAACAGAGGTTGCCGATTTGGCTGTCAAGGGGGCTGAAAAAATTATTATGGCGAACCTGGATGCTGAAAAGCAGAAGAACATCGTTGAGAGCATGATTCAGGAGCTTTCACAAAACCGCAACTGAAAACACCCAGTACATGTCAAGTAATATAGCGAGCAGACGATACGCCAAAGCACTACTCGATGTCGCCGAAGAGGGTGATTATGTTGATCAGATGGCTGAGGATCTGGTGGTGGTAAGTGAGACGGTCGCCGGATCAAGAGATTTGTTGAATATGCTGAGAAGCCCTATTGTCAAGGGAGATCTCAAGGCACGAATTCTCAAAGAGGTATTCAAAGACGCAGTGAGCGATAAAACCATTCGGCTATTTGATCTTTTATGCAGAAAAAAAAGAGCTGGGCTGCTTGCTGATGTTATCGAGGATTTCAGCGCTCTTCGGGACGTGAGAGGAGGCATCGTCAACGTCGACGTTACCAG
>JAPHUN010000156.1 GCA_026193435.1 Chlorobium sp. | reverse complement strand
GCCGAGTTGTGAGATCAGAGCGTCATAGTCGATTGATTAGATGTTGACGCATGCTTCTGAAATATATTTTTTCATCCCTTCAAGAACCCTTGCCTTGTCGCGTTCTGCCTGTAGTTTTCCGATAAACCATGTTCCCGCGTTAGTAAGCCCTTTATAGTCGATATCCACAGGGTTCTGTGTAACCAGTATGCAGCCGAGACCGAATGCCCGGGCCTGTTTTAACATGGTCATAAGCGGGCGTTTCGAGGGTGGTTCCGAAACAGGAGGAAGAAAACCGAAAACCTCATCGAAATAGAGCAGGGCCCTGAGACTTGTGGTGCCTGGCTGGGTTCGTATCCAGGTAAGCATGTTTTCCAGCAGGAGCGTGACAAAGAACATTCTTTCGCTCTCGGAAAGATGGGCGAGATAGAATATGCTATGCCGTGGTTTGCCGTCAGCAGTAAACAGGAGGGTGCCAATATCCAGCGGATCTCCCTGAAGCCAGCTCTGGAACCCGGGAGAAGCCATCAGTGTATTAAATGCCATGGAGAGCTCAAACCGATTTTTGGGCGGGAAGAAGGTATCGACATCAAAGACCCCGACCTGACGCATCGGAGGTTCCTGTATGGAGAGAATGAGCCGTGCGAGATCCATATCCTGACCCCGGGACCAGAAATGCTCAAAAATGCCTGCGAGAAGGACAGCCTCACGGCTTCTTACTGGATCTGCTTTCACTCCTGCAAGTCCCAGAAGAGCGCTGATTGTTCCGCCGATTCGCTCCCTGATCACCTCGCTGTTGGATTGAAAATCCAGTTGAGGAGCGGCCAGACTTCCGAGAATGCTCACCGGTACCCCGGCATCTGATCCGGGTGTGAATATGGTGTAGTCAGCCGAATCTTTGAGCGATCGGAGACGTTCAGCTCCGATTCCCCAGTCTGCAAGGCCCTTTTTCCATTTTTCTGCAGTAGCTGCCGCATAGTCTTCGATGCTCATATCCTTTCGTCGGGCATCATCGGCATTTATCCAGGGCTTGAAATCATCTGCTTGCAAGTCGGGGAATTGAAGCAGAAGATTCGTGATGTCACCTTTCGGGTCGATCATGATCGTAGGAACCTTGTCAAGTGCAGCCTCTTCAAGAAGACCGATGCATAAGCCTGTTTTCCCGCTCCCTGTCATTCCAACGCATACGGCGTGTGTAGTCAGGTCGCGCGCGTCATAGTTTAACGGGATATCAGCTCTTGAATTACTCTTCAGGTCATATTCGTTTCCCAGATAAAAAGAACCCAGTTTTTCCTGAGGTAAAGCCATGGTTCGAGACTCCTTACAGGTAGATTTTGTTATGTAATACTGACAGGCATCTATAAATATGATGATATTTGACAATGCATTCAAGGTTTACGGGGACACAATCTTTTTTCTGTTGCGCATCATGGACTGATTTGCTACGGAGATTCTCTCTCGTTTCTTTTTTAACTATCTTTTTACGCGATATCGTCTACTAACGTCACGTTTTTGATACCTAAGCTGAGGACTATGCCGCCATTGCTTGAAATCAGATCTCTCGACTTTTTCTATGATCAGCAGGAAACCCCTGTTTTCAGCGCACTGAACCTTCGGGTTAATCAAGGGGAACTTGTTCGAATAAAAGGTGTTTCGGGTTCGGGGAAATCAACCTTGCTTCGTCTGATTTGCCGCTTGCAGACCTATCAGAACGGGAGTATTCTCTTTAAAGGTATACCCGTGGAATCGATGGTGCCTGCAGAGCTTCGACGTTCAATTATCTATGTGGCACAAATCCCGTCAATGATCGATGCCAGCGTGAAAGATAATCTGCTTTTTCCCTTTTCATTCTTCAGCAACAGCCATAAGAGCAAACCCGCCGACGGGGAGCTGCTGGAGATGCTTGAAGCGTTTTATCTGCAGGATATCGGCCTTGACCATCAGGCCCGCAACCTTTCTATCGGTCAGCAGCAACGTATCGCTCTGATGCGCGCGCTGCTGCTTGATCCGGAAATACTCCTTCTTGACGAGCCCACATCCGCGCTTGACACGAAAAGCGCCTCCATGATATTTGCCTCTGTTGACTATCTCAACGAGGTGCAGGGAAAAACAATTCTCATGGTTACGCATAGTAACTATCATTCCGAAAATGCTGCTATTGGCTCCTATGTGCTTGAAAATAATAAACTGAGAAAAGAATGAACCCGGTTGTTGAAATCTCGACCTGGCAGCTGCTGCTTGGGCTGATATTTATCATTCTGGCTCAGGGCGCGTCATTCGCGTATCATCTCGGGCTGAATCGGGATATTACGGTCGGGACCATCAGGACCTTTGCCCAGCTTTTTCTTATGGGCTATGCGCTTACCCTTATTTTTCAACTGAACACTGTCTGGTTCACGCTGGGAATATTTATCATTATGGCGGTCTCCGCATCGTTTATTGTCAGGGGAAGGGTAAAAGAGAAGCAGATCTCGTATATGGTTCCGACTTTTCTTACCATGTTCATCAGCTATTTTGTTACCGCGATTTTTGTTTCCGGTCTTATTGTGGGAGTAGATCCATGGTGGGAACCGCGATATTTTCTCCCGATAGGCGGGATGGTTATAGGTAATTCCATGTCCGCACTTGCTATCGCGCTCGAGCGTCTGTTCAAAGAGATGCGCCAGCAGAAAGATCTTATTGAAACACAGCTTTGTCTCGGGGCAAACTACAGGGAGGCAAGTTCGGAAATGTTTAAAACTGCTGTGACGGCCGGTATGATTCCGTCAATTAACGCGATGATGGGAGTAGGCCTTGTTTTTATTCCCGGAATGATGTCAGGACAGATTCTCGCGGGCGCGGATCCGCTTCAGGCAATTCGCTATCAGATAGTGATCATGCTCATGCTGGTGGGTTCAACAGCGACGACATCCATCATTACCATGCTGATAGTCAGGAAACGCTGTTTCGGCAAAGGTGAAGAGCTTCTGTTGTCGACAAGCGGAAGGGAGTGACAAGTAAAAAGTGACGAGTGGGAAAAAACGCTGGATGGCTGAATAGCTTTTTTATTGGCAGTTGAGTCGGATGACGTACTGCACGACTTTCCGGTTGCAGCACTTTTCTGAACAACTATCTTCGCTCTACTGCCTACTGCCTACTGCCTACTGCCTACTGCCTACTGCCTACT
>JAPHUN010000022.1 GCA_026193435.1 Chlorobium sp. | reverse complement strand
TTATAAAAAAGTAATGAACACTGAGGCTTATTTACAAGCCGCGTTCAGCAAAAATCATGTTTCAAACACTCCATTGCGTCTCCGTACTGCTGAATGAAACCGACCATTTGCAAGGAACAGCGGTGCATTTTATTCTATTCCCTGAGGCGTAAAAACAAAACCGATACGCAAAGCCTTGCCGCTTACTTTCGGAGGAACAGGAGGAAGCGGAGAAGATTTTTCAATCGCCTTGAGCACCGTATCGTCGAAATACTGGCTGGATGACTTCCGGTCGAACGTTATATCACTGACTGCACCTCCGGTCTGAATGGTCATTGCCACATAAGCAATCACTTCCCCCTTCTGCTGAATCAGCTGTGGAGTAAATGACCAGTTCCGCGTAATGATCTCGCGGACATCTACAGCATAGCGTTCAAGAGGACTCAGCAGCGCACCGTACTCCCCGTCACCCGGACCGGACCGTCCCGGACCGGTTCGTGTATACAGATCTGATGGCGGCCCTTTCGAGACTTTCTGCCTCAGGAGCGCCATTTTTCGATCAAAATCGCTCAGCGGCTCCTGCTCGACCTGGCGCTCAAGCTCTTTCAGCCTGTCTTCAACCGATGGCTTCTTCGCTTGTGAGGATTTCTCGGCGATCTTATCAGGAACTTTCTTAACCTCTTTCCGCTGTTTCGGCTCTGCCGGCAAAGGAGGGGGTTGCGTGACCTCCGTTTGGGAAATCTCAGGCTCCTCAACCTGCTCGGGCTCAGGAGGCGACGGCAATCCGTCACTCATATCGACACTCTCAACTGAACCCGGACCAGAAAGTGTCACAAGAGTGACGTCGATAGTGTTCAGCTGAGGGCGGCTCAATCCAGCCAGATACTGCAGGTAGATACTTCCGGCCACCAGCAGTACATGCAGAAGAACCGATAGGGCAAAAACTGTGAAAAAACGGTGTGTTTGCGTGTTCCGTTCGTCACGATTATTCATTCTCATCCAGATTATTCGCATCTTTGGCCGGAAGAACTCCCGGCTCAGTAACCATCCCTATCTTCTCAACCCCTGCTTCCCTGATCTGAGCCATAATAAACATCACAAAACCATAGGAGAGCGATTTATCCGCTTTCAGATAGACTTCTTTCACGGTATTGATATCGATAATTTCCGGAAGGCTTTCAGCCAGCTCTTCAGGTGCGAGCTGATAAGCGTTGATAAAAACCTGACGTTTTTCATCAACGCTTACAATGAGTGCCTGTGGCTCTACATCCATCTGTTCATGAGATGTCTCCGGAGCTTCAACCTTTACGCCATGTACCATCATGGGAGCAGTCACCATGAAAATGATAAGCAGTACCAGCATAACATCTACAAACGGAGTGACATTAATTTCACTCAGAAGCCTGCTTCCGCCCCGTGCCCGTCCTCTTCCGTCAGCCGAGTTCATTGACAAACGATTTAATGAATTCACCGGAAAAATCATCCAGATCCCTCTCAATCTGATTGATCTGCTGAGTAAGGTAATTGTATGCGATAGCCGCCGGAATTGCCGCCGCAAGGCCTGCAGCAGTTGCAATCAAAGCTTCTGCAATCCCCGGAGCAACAGTCGCAAGTGACGCAGACTGGGTAACCCCTATGCTCATAAAAGAGTTCATAATTCCCCACACGGTACCGAACAGACCGATAAACGGAGCGGTATTTCCGACTGTCGCGAGAAAAGGAACGTAACGGGAAAGACTTTTTGACTCCTCATTGACCTCCCGCCTTACCGCTCGCGCTATGCGATCCTCACTCCTCCGCGAGTCCTTCAGCTCACCGAGAGCCCGATACTCCAGGTACCCGGCCCTGAAAACACGGGCAAGAGAACCGTTTCTGTAGTTTTCTGTCTCCCCGAAAACCTTGTCAACATTGGAGACATCAAAAAAGTAGTGGAGAAAACCTCTTGATTCCGACATCGCTCTGCCTATGAAGCGAGCCTTCATCATAATAATGGTCCAGGACAACACGGAAAACAGCAGCAATACAGCGAGAACAAACAGCACAACCGGCCCTGCGTCGGCGATCAGAGAAAGAAAACCGATTCTGGATGTAACCATAGGTATCTGGAATTTATTCGTTCAACATACTCCGTTCACATGTTCTGGGAAAAGAAAAAAGCAAGCGCACAACCGGAAAGAGCACAAAATGTATTGACCACGTCATTATTAACAAGGTGATACCCTTTGATCAGCTTGTTTTTCACTTCAGTTCCATCGTTTCGAAAACTGTGTGTCCTTTCGGTTACCTTCTCCCTGACAGGATCAAAATACTGCGCTTGAATCGTAGCGCCAAAAAAACTGTCAACGAAACTTGCGAGAAGTCCGGAAAGACCGATAAGCAGGAATGAGTTGACAATACCGAAGTCAATAAGCCATGAAACGTTCATGACCAGAGCACTTGCACAGATCAACAGGGCTCCGGTAAAAGCGCCCAACGTTCCGGGAAGCGAAACACCTCCTGATGTCCCGACAGGCACGGATTTCATCGTGGTTATAAGTCTTGCTTTCGGATTCGGCCACACGGTGCCGATTTCCGTGGCCCAGGTATCGGACTGCACAGCGGCCAGGGTACCAAGATATGCAAAAAAATATGCCGGATCATTGGTCAGAGAATACACAATCATGATAATCCATGCTATTCCCCCGTTGGCATAGACCTGAGCGGCATCTCTCTGAGAACCCTTTTCAAAAACCAGATCAAATTTCGCTTTTCTTTTTCTACCGAGCTTTGAAAGCACCGAAGAGAGAAGATAAAAAGTAAGCAGCGGCAATGTCCAGACAAGACCGCCGACACCAAAGATTGTCGTTCCAAGCAGGAATGTCGCCGTTGCGCCACTGTTGTTCAGGAATTTAACCTTGATAGAAAACAGGGCGAGCAGCAAAGCCAGAAGTCCTCCAGCGAGAAAATGCGAAAGAAGCCATTCCCCATCCATATCGATGATATAGAGCACATAGGAGACGGCAAGCGGAATCAGAAGATTATCAACACCGTAGGAACTGAGCGCTTCAACAGCCGTCGCGATCATCGCAAGAAGCAGGGCGAGGGCCAACAGCTGAAACCATGGCGCAGATACCAGTCCGTCTCCAAAAAAATCCCTGAACACAAAAAGGCTGGCGACAATCAGCGAAAAACTCACGCCAAACATGGTCAATGAGCCCTCTACTGTTTTCCTTGACTTTGTGAGGTTTTCAATATGAACCTTTCCAAGCGAGGACCCGACGAGTGAGGCTAATGAATCGGCAATCCCTGCAATAAGCACCGATGTCCGCAATATCCAGAGATGGCTATCCCAGAGACAGAGTGCGAGAAAAATAAACGCGACAGGTAAAAGAACCGGCCCGTAACCGGATGCAAGACCATCCTTCGCCTCTTTTTCGCTCTTGTCATGAAGAATGTGGAAAAGGCCGAAATACTTACTGAACCCGTTAATAACGACGAAAATTACCCCGAGCAAAACCGGATAAAAATTATCCAGGAAACAGACGGGAAGAAAAAACAGAATGAATCCGAGACTGAAATGAAGAATTTTCCTGAGAACAAAACCGCTGACAGAAAACTGTCTGACCAAAAGCTCAAAGAAAAGCAAAAACAGGATCAGAATGCCCAGCAACAATAAAAACATGGGTAGATCCTGCGGTGAAGGGGGAGACAAAAAAAACATACTCCGTGGT
>JAPHUN010000227.1 GCA_026193435.1 Chlorobium sp. | reverse complement strand
CTTTCTTGACGCTGATGTAGTCCGGTGACATCAGACGTCCGACACTGTCTTCTGAATATGCGAGCAGTGTCTTTGCGATTTTGAATTCCTCGAAAGAGAGGAGTTTCAGCAGTTCCTGAACGACATTGCTCGGGAGCTCTTCGAGCATCTCCGTGCGATCGTCCGGAGACATGCTGTTGAGGATGTGTGTTACATCTTTCTTGGTAAGCGCGTTGAGCAGATTCTGCTGAGCGTCGATATCAAGATATTCGAACGTTTCGGTGGCTGCCTCTCTCGGGAGAAGTCTGTAGAGAATTCCCTGTTCGTTTTCCGGCAGATCGGAAATAAGTTCGGCAAGGTCGACCGGAAGCCAATCAGTGAAGATCCGCTGCAGCGCGCTGAAATTTCTGCGCTCGATCAGCTCTCTTATTTCAGGCAGGATTGGAGTCCCGATCATAGCAAGGAAGTTTAGAGAATATGACTAAAAAAGGAAAAATTTTTTCAACTATCCAACTCAATATTTTGTATTTCAAGAAGCTTTTCCGGCTTTTTTCCCGGACACAAAAAAACTGTCGGCCACGTAGCGTCTCCATAAGAGACCGGTGCTTTTTGTTATGCCTATTCTTTTCGATGAACAGATCTTGTGCGGAGCCGTATCGTCTCTTTTTTCAATGAACACCGTGTCTCCTGCGAGAGACGCTCCGTTATGCGAAAGGGTTATTTCCATGGCTCGTGTAAGTTTGCCCGGGCCGTTCATCAGATCGACTGACTGTTCGAGACCCCGGTTTTTTTTCATGTCCTCCAGACCTTCAATCGGTTCCATGGCCCTGATAAGCACCGCTCCGGCAACTCCTGCGGGTTCCGTGACAATGTTCATCAAATGGTGACAGCCATAGGAAAAGTATACGTAGAGCGTTCCCGGAGATCCGTACATGGGTCTGTTTCTTTTTGTCATACCCCGGTAAGCATGACAGGCCTCATCGCCTTCGGCAAGATAAGCCTCTGTTTCAACGATTTTTCCCCTGTAACAGCGCCCATCTCCGGTGTTGTGTACAAAAACCTTGCCGAGAAGAAGTTCAGCCAGCATCAGTGTCGGCTTTGTGAAAAAATCTTCTCCCAGTTTTTCCATTGAGTCATAATGATGTTATGTTTATCCTGAGCGGCGCGATCAGGTCAGATATCTGTTTTACGGCGATCCCGGGATGCCTGAACAATCGATCAAATTAGGTTTGTAATAGAAGAATCATGTATTATAATTTAGCAAGTCATTACTGAAGAACAACAGCAGCAAATATCCTCAGTGTCAAGATGGGCAGAGTAATAGCGATAGCAAATCAGAAAGGAGGGGTCGGCAAGACTACTACGGCAGTCAATATAGCGGCTTCTATTGCTATTTCCGAGTTCAAAACCCTGCTTATAGATATTGACCCGCAGGCAAATGCTACATCGGGATTCGGTCTCGATACCGAAGACGAGATTGAGAATACCTTCTATCATGTTATGGTTCAGGGAGGGGATATCAATGAGGCGATACGCTCATCAAGTCTTGAATATCTCGATGTACTTCCCTCAAACGTGAATCTGGTCGGTATGGAGGTTGAACTGGTCAATATGCGCGAGAGGGAGTACGTGATGCAGAAAGCGCTCGAAAAGGTCAGGGAAAAATATGATTATATCATTATCGATTGTCCGCCTTCACTTGGATTGATAACGCTCAACTCCCTGACGGCAGCAGATTCCGTGCTTATTCCGGTCCAGGCTGAATATTATGCGCTTGAAGGTCTTGGTAAATTGCTCAATACCATAAGTATTGTCAGAAAGCATCTTAATCCGAGGCTCTCGATCGAAGGGGTGCTCATGACCATGTTCGATTCCCGCCTGCGGCTCGCCGGTCAAGTCGCCGAAGAGGTGAAAAAGCATTTTAAGGATAAGGTGTATGCAACCTATATCCGAAGAAACGTCCGTCTTTCCGAAGCTCCCAGTCATGGCAAACCGGCTTTGCTCTATGATGCCCAGAGTCTGGGATCAAAGGATTATCTCGATCTTGCACAGGAAATTTTCGAGAGAGACGGCAATATCAAAAAATTCAAGGTCAGGCGAAAGTAGGCGCCCGGCTTGTTATCACAGTTCGTTGGGATTATGACTAAAAAAGCTTTGGGAAAAGGTCTGAAAGCACTGATCCCTGATGAAGGGTTTGTCCCTCTGAATAAAACCGACAACGATTCCCGGTCTCCCGCAGGCTTTATCGGAAGTCTGCCTGTTGAAAAAGTCAGGGTAAACCCGTTTCAGCCGAGAAAAGATTTCGATGAGAATGCGCTGGAAGAACTGAAAAATTCTATTCTCGAAAATGGGGTTATACAGCCGGTAACCGTCAGCAGGGATGGGGACGGGTATCAGCTGATAAGTGGTGAGCGGCGTCTGCGGGCGGTGCGAAAAGCAGGGTTCAAGTTCATTCCGGGATATATTATCGAGGCCGGCGAGGACGCGGGAAAGCTTGAAATGGCGCTGATTGAAAACATTCAGCGGGAGGACCTCAATGCCATCGAAATCGCAATAGCCTTAAAAAGTCTGGTTACCTCCTGTAATCTTACCCAGGACGAGATCGCCCAGAAAGTCGGCAAGAACCGCTCGACAATCAGCAATTTTTTAAGACTGTTAAAACTGCCTGCATCGATCCAGGAAAGTATCCGGCAGAAGAAGATATCCTCAGGACATGCCAGAGCGCTCATCAATCTGCCAAACCAGAAGCAGCAGGTGAAGGTCTGGAAACTTATCATCCGTAACAAGTTATCCGTTCGCCAGACAGAGGATCTTGTCAACAGGATGTTTCGTGATGAACCAAAACCGGCAATCAAGGATCGTGCGAGCGATGACTTCAGCCATCTTGAATCCCGTTTGAGGGATCGTTTTGCAACCAAAGTCAGGATTGTTGAAAAAAACAAGGGCAAAGGAGAAATTCATATCCAGTACTTTTCTCCGGACGATCTCGAGCGGATTCTTGATATCATGCACTCCTGAACTTCGGTACGTTCGACAGACGGAGCCCTGAGGCTCCGCATCGTATGTCTGCATTCGACAAAATTCCTGATTTCCGTGACTGATTTCTGAACCTGTGCAAATCAATAAATCCCGACACTATGAATAGCGCTTTCCGGTTACGTTCGCTACTCCTTGCTGTTCTGTTCAACGCGACGGCTTTGGTGCCCGCTTTTGCCGAAGAACAGGCGTTTCCCGACAGCAGAGCTACCGCAGGTTCGATCCAGAGCGCTCTCTTTGCTCAATCGGATGAAGACCCTTCGCAACAGGAAGAAGAGGAGAGCAGGCGAATGCAGCCGTGGAAAGTCGCTATGATTTCTGCTGTTCTTCCCGGATACGGACAGATTTACAACGGTGCGATATGGAAAGTCCCCGTTCTTTACGGGCTTTTGGGCTATTTCGGCTATACGGCATTGGATTTCAATGACAGTTATGATACGTTCAGGGCGCAATACGTCGCGGATCCGGATGGTCCGCAGGCATCATTTTACCAGAGTGAGCGGGACAGATATCAGAAAAAACGTAATCAACAGCTTCTGTTTCTTGTTCTTGCCTATGTTGCCGGAATTGTCGACGCCTATGTCGATGCGCATCTGTATGATTTCGACGCGATATCGGAAGAAGGGATTTCATCGGTTTACGGCCCTGAAGACCCCTCACCTTCGCTCAGCGTCAGTTTGAGATTTTAAGTAATAGCCTGTTGAACTGTTGATTTGTTGAATCGTTGAATTGTAAGAAAGATGATCAATAGATTCACAAGTTTGCTACGGACTGAAACAGATCAACTCAACAAATAAACGAATAAACAAATCAACCGTCTTACATGAAGTACACACTTGTCGGAAACGGCAGAATGGGACAGCAGGTTTTGGGCGCGATAGAAGCCTCGGGTGAGCATACGGTTCATGATATCCTCGATGTCGATGCTGAAATTTCGGAACAAAGTTTTTCAGGCAGTGACGTTATTGTGGATTTTACCGTTCGTGACGCGTTTCTTGTGAACCTTCCTGCGATGCTCGCTTCCCGGGTTCCCGTGGTCGTTGGTACGACCGGGTGGGACAGAGAGATGTCCATAGTCAGAAGTATGGTAGAGAAGTCAGGATCTTCTCTTCTCTACTCGGCGAATTTTTCGCTTGGCGTCAACGTTTTTCTTCGTACGGTGCGAGAGGCTGCTCGTATGATAGCTCCTTTCGAGGATTTCGATATCGCGTTTTCGGAACAGCACCATACCGCCAAGGCGGATTTCCCGAGCGGCACCGCATTGAGGGCAGCCGAGATGATTATCGAAGCAAATTCCCGCAAGAAGTCGATAGTTACCCGGCTTTCGACCGATCGGAAAATCGAGCCCGATGAACTGCAGGTTGCGGCGATCAGGCTTGGTACTGTATTCGGCAAGCACGAGCTCTCTATCAATTCCGAATCTGATGATATCGTTGTCTCGCATACCGCCCGCAACCGGAAAGGATTTGCCGGAGGCGCGGTTCAGGCAGGAAAATGGCTTGCACAAAAGCATTTGGAGCAGCCGGGGTTCTATACGATGGACGATTTTCTCGACGAGGTGCTCGGTTAACATGCAGTGTTCAGAGGAAAGAGTCAAAGCGCTGGGTTATGGCGCGTTGGTGATTGTTGTCACCACAACAGTACCGCTTCTTACGATCGTCAACATGTTCTTTTTCGCAGGAATCCTCAGTGCGGGAGCTCTGTCTGCCTATTACTACATCATTACCTGTCAGCAAAAGCTATCGCTGCCGGAAGCGTTCTCTTTTTCTGCCTACGCGGGAGTTCTGGGCAGCATTTTGTCGGTT
>JAPHUN010000185.1 GCA_026193435.1 Chlorobium sp. | reverse complement strand
GGACATGAACATGGCTGAAAGCAAGGAAAGCATCAGACGAAAGTGCCGGGACCTTCGTGCTTCGATGGACAGTGAAGCGTGGCGGTCATCAAGTCGTCTGATTGCTGAAAAGGTTGCCGGGATTCATGAATTCCGTGAGGCTCGCACGGTCATGATGTATCTGTCCATGAATGAACGTCGTGAAGTCGATACGGCCCCCTTGATCTCTCTGTGCGCTTCTTTCGGGAATAGTTCTTTGTATGTGCCGATGACTCGCGGCGAAACGCTCTGTATGGTGCCGTTTAAAGAGGGTGACGAGGTGGTCGATGGCAGGTTCGGGCAGCCTGAACCCGTTTCACACGAAGGGTGTGCAGATGTTCTGCCGGACGTGGTCATTCTTCCGGTGGTTGCCGTTGACAGGGAAGGGAGACGACTCGGTTATGGAAAAGGTTACTATGATCGTTTCATCACAGGGATGAGATTGCAAGGGGCAAAGCCGTTCACGATCGTTCTGGCATTTTCATTTCAGGTTATATCGCACCTGCCTGAAGATCCGTGGGATGAAAAAATTGATTGTGTGGTTACCGAAAAAGAGATAGTGAGGTTTTAGATAACGTCGAATATTGTATACAGAATGGACAAGCATGCAGAAGCTGAAAACGAAACGGTGAACAAACAGGATTTGAGCAGCCCCGCGTATTATCTGAACAGGGAGTTGAGCTGGATGGATTTTAACCGAAGGGTTCTTGAAGAGGCTCTTTCTCCGGATGCGCATCCCCTGCTTGAGAGGGCTAAATTTATTTCCATTTTCAGCTCAAATCTCGATGAGTTTTTCATGATCCGCGTTGCCGGTCTTGAAGACCAGTATGAGGCAGGCATACAGGATCGTTCTTTCGATGGTCTTACTCCTCAGGAACAGATCGAAAAGATCCGTGAGGGGGCTATTGAGCAGTTTCATCTCAGAAATAACTGTTTTTACAAAGAAATATGCCCGGAATTGAGCAGGCACGGTATTGATTTTGTTGAATACCGGAACCTCAATTCAAGTCAGGTAGAGGTTCTGAAGAGATATTTCAGGAGTGAGATTTTTCCCGTGCTAACTCCTCTTGCGGTTGATACCGGTCATCCATTTCCTTTTGTTTCCAATCTCTCGTTGAATCTGGCCGTAGAACTGGAGGACCATGAAACCAAAGCACTGAAGTTCGCCAGGGTCAAAGTGCCGAGAATTCTTCCGAGACTGCTTCGCCTCGATACTATTGAGGGGTTTGATTTCGGTTCGGACAGGATCGGTCTGCTCTGGCTGGAGGATCTGATCAAAAACAATCTCGAACAGCTCTTTCCTCAAATGAGCGTTGTGCAGAGCCATCCGTTCAGGGTCATTCGTGATGCCGATATCGAGATAGAAGAAGACGAGGCCGGAGACCTTCTCGAGACGATCGAGCAGGGTATACGGTCAAGGCGCTACGGAAAGGTGGTTCGCCTTGATCTTACACCAAGCATGCCTGACTATATGAAGGAGCTGCTGATAAAAAATCTCGAAATTCACTCGAGGAACATCTATGAGATTTCCGGTGCGCTGGGGCTGAGTGATCTTATGGAGATGATGGAAATTGAAAAACCTGAGTTAAAAGACCCGCCTTTTGCTCCGGATAATCCTATTGAAGAGAAGGCCGGAGGGGATATTTTCAGCCTTCTCCGAAAGAGAGACCAGCTTCTCTATCATCCTTACGACTCGTTTCAGCCGGTTGTTGATCTGATCAATCAGGCGGCAAGTGACCCGCAGGTGCTTTCCATTAAACAGACGCTTTACAGGGTCGGCAGCAATTCTCCGATAGTCAAGGCGCTGATGAACGCTGTTGAAGAAGGCAAGCAGGTCGCTGTTCTTGTTGAATTGAAGGCCCGTTTCGATGAAGAAAATAATATAGGCTGGGCAAGGGCGCTGGAAGATGTCGGTGCTCATGTCGTCTACGGATTTGTCGGTCTGAAAACCCATGCCAAGCTTACTCTTATTGTCCGGAGGGAGCATGAAAAGCTGAAACGATATCTTCATCTCGGAACGGGCAACTACAATCCGTTCACGGCAAAGATATATACAGACTATAGTTATCTTACCTCTAACGAGGTGCTTGCCAATGACGTATCGGAGCTTTTCAATGCTTTGACCGGATACTCCAAGCACACCTCATACAGAAAACTGATCGTCTCTCCGGTCAATACCCGCAGCAGGATCATCGAGATGATTAACCGTGAGATCGAGTGGCATAAAAAAGAGGGTAACGGGCGGATTATCATGAAGATGAATGCTCTTGTCGACAGAAAAACCATCAGGGAGCTCTATAAAGCGTCAAACGAGGGCGTTTCAATTGATCTGATCGTACGCGGAATATGTTGTCTTGTTCCCGGTATACAAGGTGTGAGCGAGAATATTCGTGTGATCAGTGTTATCGGAAGATTTTTAGAACACAGCAGAGCGTATTATTTTCGCAACAGCGGTATGGATGAGGTATATCTCGGCAGCGCCGATCTCATGCCGAGAAATCTTGATCACAGAGTTGAGGCGATGTTTCCCATTATGGACAAGGAGCTGATAGAAGTCGTCAAATTCGAATTGGAGCTTATACTGAGTGATAACGTCAAGGCCTGGGAGATGACTTCTGATGGTTCTTTCGAGAAAGTCTGCAAGGAGGGATCTCGAGTGAACAGCCAGCAAATATTCCTCAATCACGCATCAAAGAAAAAATCAACAGGTAACCTTAAAGTGAACGGATTATGAAAATAGCTATCGGGAGCGACCACGCAGGCTACGCATTAAAGAAAGTAGTGTATTCCTGGCTTGACAGGCACGGTTATGAAGTCGATGATATGGGACCCTGGTCGGAGGAGTCGGTTGATTATCCTGATTTTGCCCGAAAGGTTGCCGAAGCTGTCGCAAGGGGAGATGCTGATCAGGGGGTTCTGCTCTGCGGATCCGGTATCGGCGTTTCTATCGTGGCAAACAAGGTAAAAGGCATCAGGGCGGCGCTTGCGTTCAACCCGGAAATCGCGAGCCTTGCCAGACAGCACAATAACGCCAATGTTCTCTGTTTTCCTGCCAGATACAGTGATAGCGACACGATAGAGAAAAGCCTTGAATGCTGGTTTGCTGCGGAGTTTGAAGGCGGAAGACATGAGCGTCGGGTGTTAAAAATCGAACCATAGGAATTATCCCGTGTCTGCGTTCGTTTATAGTGCTGATAATGAGTATATGTCATGATATAGTGTGTTATGGTTTTGCTAAGCTGGATGGCCGGTCATTCAGGATATTTTTTTTGACTTTTATCTTTTTTCGATGAGCATTGTAGAACGATACATAGAGGTGGATTATCCGGTGTTTCAGGCTTCGGACAAGGTCTCAGGCCTGCTTCCGCTGCTTGATGCTACCGCCTTCAAGGAGGCTCCTGTGCTTCAGGACGGGAGGCTTTTTGCAGTTGTTCGATCATCTGATCTTGCCGGTATCCGGGAAAACGATCTGCAGCAGGATCTTCGGCTTGAGCAGATGACGTTCGATGAGCCTGAAACAGTGCAGGAGGACGTGCATGTTCTTGATGTGTTCGAGCGCCTGATTGCTGCCGGTCCGGGACATATTCTTTGTGTGACTGATCACGATTCACGCTATAAAGGCGTTGTCGATCCTGCAGATATTCTTCGTCAAATCGCGAAGATGTTTCATTTTTCCGAACAGGGCTCGACCCTTGAGATAGAGGCTCCTGCGTTGGGCGTGAAAGTCTCTGAAATTATCGGTGTCATTGAAAATAATGACGCAATGGTGCTGAGTTTCGGTGTTGTCGAACCTGAACCGGGCGCCCAGGCAATGGTGATGACTTTCAGGGTGCAAAGCAGTGATTTTTTTCGTCTGGTTACAAATCTGGAGAAATACGGATACCATATCCGCTATGCCGCTCCTTCCGCTCAGGGGGGTGTCGATGAACTTCGGGAAAAAGCCCTTGAGTTCATGAGGTACATAGATATGTAATGACCTGTTGACCATTTGCCTGGATCTCTCCTGTTTTATTAATAGTCCAATTGATTTATGTCTGAGAACCCCTCTGCGATCATAGAAAGTATTCGAGCCAGGGCAGGT
>JAPHUN010000102.1 GCA_026193435.1 Chlorobium sp. | reverse complement strand
TATCATTGCCAGTGCTTTGCTGACGGCAATATCGATCTCATGGTGCCCATTCTTATTTTTCAATGCCCCGCCATCGAAAAAAGAATCAGGAGTGGTATTAAGAATACCCATGATTTTCGCATGCCCGGTAAGGTCAAGTTCCCTGTCCCGGCATTGTATTCGGTGAGTACTGTTTTTCATATGCCTGTCAGCCTGATAGCTTGTTCGCTCAATAGCCCGGATTTCACGGCCCGGTATGGTAAAGACTTATCCAGTTAAGTAATTCCGAAAGGTACCGGTGTAAAGCACAAAAAGAAAATTATGATGGCGATCCATCCCATGAATGTTCTTCCGGCAGAAAGCTCATGATCCATTGCGGTCGGCGGGTGATCGATACCGAGAAACCGGGTCAGTATAATTGCCCACAGCACCCAGCCCCCCCAGGACCACTCAAACGCCCAATCAGGGAGAGGAACGGGTGTGCCGGGGACAAACAGTTCAATGAGCAGCAGCACAAGAGAGGGGAGACCGAGAAGAACGATAAAGAGCAGGAAGAGTAAGGCTGCCAATCGGTGTTTTTTCCTGCCGAACATGGCATAGATGACATGTCCGCCATCGAGTTGTCCAACGGGAAGGAGATTCAGCGCTGTGACAAAGCACCCGAGCCAGCCGGCAAAAAGAAACGGGTAGTGGTACATTTCATTCATCGGGGGTATGTATGCCGGAGCGGTTACTTTTTCAAGCAGCAGGTAGAGCAGGTTTTTCCCGAGGAAAAGAGTGTTTTGGGGAGGCGGTGTGGGAATGCCTCCAAAAGCTTCGTATTCAGGGTGTATGGAGTAGATATACTCAAAAGGGGGCAGATGGGTGAAACCGTAGACAAGCAGTCCCGCAGCGATGACAAATCCACTCAGAGGCCCGCTGATCCCGGTGTCGAAAAGTGCTTTCGTGTTGGGGATCCTGTCTTTGATGCGAATGACTGCTCCAAGCGTGCCAAGGCTCAGAATAAAAGGCAGTGGAGGGACGGGAATGAAGTAGGGAAGCGTTGCTCGCATCCGGTGATTGAGTGAGGCGAAAAAATGACCGAACTCATGAGTTCCGAGAAATAACAGTAGTGAGAGCGCATAAGGAGCACCATAGCCGAGGTCTCGAAGAAAGAGAGAAACACTCTCAAAACGAACGTCATGTCCTATCCAGAAAGCGCCTGCCCAGAGAGTCGTTACCAGAGTCAGCGCAAATAAACCGAGATGAAGTGGATAGTTTTGTTCTGCAAGTATGCTTTGTCGAGAGGGAAGGTGCTCTCTCATGCTGTATTGATAAAGTTATTCTTCTTTATTTTCGTGTTCTTCTTTCTCACCGAAGGTTGCGATAAGGCCTTCAATGAGTTGCTGTTTTTCACTATCCTGGAGGCTCGCTTCGGGATGCGCAGGAAGATAGAAAAAAGGAGGCATTTTGCCTTCCCGGACTTCTTCGGCGGCTTCATCGCCCTCGTTTTCTCCCGGGCGTCCCCATTCCGAAACATTGAATTTTTCCCTGCCGTGCTCTACATCGAATTGGGCAAGCCATGACGCAGGAGCGATGTTGGTGTACCAGGGCCACAAGGTTTCATTGGAGTGACAGTCTCTGCATGCCCTGAAAAAAAGCTCTCTTGTTTGATCATTGTCCCACGAAGGTTCTCCTGTTACCGGCGGGTTCGTGTGATTTTTTCCATAGGGCACGAGCTGGACAAGGAGAAGGATGACAATTATCCATCCAAGTAGTTTTCCAATGTTCATGGCCGACCTCCTGTTTGATTGGTATGTGTTTTGAAGTAGAGTGTTTTCAGAGTTGTATCCTCAGAACCGACAATGGCCAGGATAATTCCAGGGTGTGGCGATTTGTGCCGGTTGCTATTTCAGCGATCAGATCGAGTTCCGTTTCGCTGTAGAATTTTCTCGCAGAGGTGTATCCGTCAAGGGCCAGGGCAGCTATTCTTTCAAACAGGGCGATCATGGGGACACCCGCAAGCAGATCAAGGCCTCTATGACCGTCAAGCCCCAGGAACAGGGATGCTCCGCTATTCCTGCTCTGCACGATAATTCTCGCGAGTTGCCCCGGTGTAAAGTGATGCAGGCTCTGGGAGAGGAGAATGATATCATAGCGGCCGTTTTCAGCCGGGTCCATTGAAAATGCGTTTATTCGCTGAAAATCGAGCGGCAGTTGTCTTTCTTTCGCGGTTTGATTGCCGAATTCGACATATTCGGAGACGACGTCAGAACCTCTGATTTCAAGCGGAAGCTTCCCGGTTTTCGCCTGCTCGGCAAGCGCAAACGCGAGGCCACCTGCTCCGCTGGCAAGTTCCAGGACTTTTACCGGTCTTTTTTCCTGTTCGTAGAGCTCCATGATAGAGGGTTCTATGATCCGAATATACTGAGGATAGAGCATCATCATGTTGTTCATGTGATCAAGGGCTCTGATCATCTCAAGTCTTTTTGCCGGAGGCAGAGACGGATCGTCCATGTATTCCCTTTCGTCTGTCCGTAAGGATCGGTCGATGAGTTCCGGTACAAAAAAACCTGCGCCCAATGCTCTGGAAACTTCGAATCTCTCCTCAAGAAAAACGGCATGATATCGATTGGTAAGCTCTTCCAGCTCTTCCTGTGTTTGCCATGCGGGAGGAAAATCATCTCTTTTTCGCAGGTTATCAATCGCTATGCATCCTGCCGTTTTAAGCTGTAGCATCAGGTTCGGTTTACTCTGGTTGGTGTTTCTGTCTGACGGGAACGACCGGAAAAGGAACCATGTTTTCAATATATGGTTGTTGCGGTTATTAAGAAACCTCCTTGACTGTTCGTTTTTCGGGACAGTGTCAGAATGAGTTGTCTGAAATAAAATATTTTGATATCCGAATAAATGATACTAATTTAGTATCAGTATAAAATACTTATGAAAGTACTGACCAAAAATACCGATTACGCCATCAGGGCTCTTCTTGTGCTCGGAACGCATGAGGGAGAGTATGTTTCTGCACGACAGATTTCTCAGCAACAGGGTATTCCCTACCAGTTTCTGAGAAGGATACTTCAGGAGCTCAACAAAAATGGCCTTACCACTTCAAGGGAGGGTGCGCATGGGGGCGTCAGGCTCGAAAAAAATCCTGATGCAATCAGGGTCAGGGATGTTATCGAGATTTTTCAGGGAAAGGTCGAGTTGTCCGAGTGCATGTTCCGCAAGCAGATCTGTGCCAACCGCGCAAGCTGCGTGCTGCGTCATGAGATCATGCGGATTGAAGAAATCGTCAGCAGGGAGTTCGGGCAGATCACTCTCGGCAAGCTGCTCACTGATCTGACAAAACTGAACGCGACAGCCACGATGGAACATACAGACGAATTTGAAATCATCAACTCAGGGAGCCATGAAAAGACAGATAGTAACCATAGATGAAGAAAAGTGCAACGGGTGCGGGGAGTGTATTCCCGGCTGTCCTGAAGGAGCGCTGCAGATAATAGATGGCAAGGCAAGGCTTGTAAGCGATCTTTTCTGTGACGGGCTCGGTGCCTGTATAGGAACCTGTCCGCAGGGGGCCATTACTGTCCTGGAGCGGGAAGCTGAACCCTACGATGAGCGAAGGGTTATGGCCGAAAATATTGTCAAGGGAGGGCCGAATGTCATCGCAGCCCATCTTGAGCATCTCAGGGGACATGGCGAAGAGGGGTATTTGCAGGAAGCTCTCTCTTACCTGAGCGAGCAGGGAATAAAGAATCCTCTTGATGAGCAAGCGACAAAGCAGAATAGTGAGCCTCATGCCTGCGGCTGTGCCGGCAGTGCGATGCAGGATTTCAGGAAAAACGGCATTGCTGCACAACAGGGGGAGTCAACCGGGGTTATACCTTCGGAACTGACGCAGTGGCCGATACAGCTTCATCTGGTGACCCCGCTGGCGCCATACTATCAGGGTTCGGACCTGCTTCTGGCCGCCGATTGCACCGCATTTGCGGTTGGCGGATTTCATCCTGATTTCATGAAAGGCAAAAGCATCGCCATAGCGTGTCCGAAGCTCGACACGGGGATAGAGAGGTATGTTGAAAAGCTAAAAGCCATGATCGATCTGGCAAACGTCAACACCATTACTGTCGTGATCATGGAGGTTCCCTGTTGCGGAGGGCTGATGGCTATTGTGCAGCAGGCGCTCGACAAGGCTTCCAGGAAGTGCCGGTGAAGAGGGTTGTCATCG
>JAPHUN010000114.1 GCA_026193435.1 Chlorobium sp. | reverse complement strand
GATATTTTTCGGCCTTGTATCATCGGCAAGCGCTTCGGATAGAGTAAGAACGTCGTCAGGATCATTCGGACATGCTATGACAGGCTCCTTGATCTCATTTAGATCAATCTCGATAACCGCAGCATATTCAGCATCGGCATCCGGTTCCATCAGTGATGGCTCAGCCAGCCACGCGTTCATCTTCTCGACCCTGCGCCCCAGCGTCTCGGGATCCCCGTATCCGTTGTCAATCATCTGTTCAAGAAGCTTGACATTGGATTTGAGGTACTCGATAACCGGCTCTTTGTCAAGACGAACCGTACAGGCCGCCGCGCTGCGCTCTGCCGAAGCGTCACTCAGTTCAAATGCCTGTTCAACCTTCAGCTGAGGAAGACCTTCAATCTCAAGAATTCTGCCTGCAAAAATATTTTTCTTGCCTTTTTTCTCGACAGTCAACAGGCCCTGTTGGATAGCCTTATGCGGAATCGCATTGACCAGATCACGCAGCGTAATACCCTCCTGAAGCTCTCCCTTGAATCGCACAAGAACCGATTCAGGGACATTCAGAGGCATAGAACCGGTTACTCCGGCAAAAGCGACAAGACCTGAACCACCGGGAAAAGAGATCCCGATAGGAAAACGGGTATGGGAATCAGCACCGGTTCCAAGCGTGTCGGGAAGAGTCATACGATTCAGCCAGGTATGGATCACGCCGTCACCCGGACGAAGCGCGACACCGCCCCTGCTCATAATAAAGTAGGGAAGCGTAGCATGAAGTTTCACATCCGATGGTTTCGGATATGCGGCCGTATGACAGAAACTCTGCATAACCAGATCCGCCCCGAAGCTCAACGCGGCAAGTTCCTTGATCTCGTCACGGGTCATCGCTCCTGTCGTATCCTGTGAACCGACGGTCACTGTTTCCGGCTCCACATACATTCCCGGCCTTACCCCTTCAAGACCGCAGGCTTTTCCGATAATCTTCTGCGCAAGGGTATACCCTTTTCCTGAATCCTCAGGCTGGAGAGGATTCTCGAAAAGCTCTATCTCTCCCATCCCCAGTGCTTCACGGGCCTTTCGGGTAAGGTTTCGACCGATGATCAGCGGAATCCTCCCGCCTGCCCGCACTTCATCTCCGAGAGTGTTCGGTTCAAGATCGAACTCAGTAATGACAGCCCCCTCTTTTTCGATTTTTCCCGCATAGGGATAAAGATCGATGACATCCCCTGTTTCAAGGTCTGCCACGTCAGCCTGAATCGGCAACGCTCCGGAATCCTCAGCAGTATTGAAAAAGATCGGCGCGATGATGCTGCCGATGACAACGCCGCCTGTACGCTTGTTCGGTACAGCGGGAATATCCTCACCGGTATGCCATTGGACCGAGTTGATCCCTGATTTACGGCTTGAACCGGTACCGACAACATCACCGACAAATACAAGCGGATTACCTTTTTTCTTCAACGCCGCAATGGTACCGATCGGATCATCCATTTTGGAGCGCAACATGCTCAGAGCATGCAGTGGAATGTCACTTCTGGTAAAAGCTTCGCTCGCGGGAGAAAGATCATCGGTATTGGTTTCACCGGAAACCTTGAAAACCGTCAGCGTCATCTTTTCAGGAATAGCAGGCCGTGAAGTGAACCATTCTGCCTCGGCCCATGAAGCCATGACCTCCTTGGCATAACTGTTCGAGTTCGCGAGTTCAGCGACAATATCGAATGATTCATAGACAAGAAGTGTTTTTTTCAGCATGTCGGCAGCTGCTGCGGCAACTTCGCTGTTCTCATTCGACAATGCGTCTACCAGAGGCTGTACGTTGTATCCGCCGAGCATGGTACCGAGAATGGTAACCGCCTCAACGGCTGAAAGAGCTGAAGATGCTTTTTCTCCTTTAACGACACTGTCAAGAAAAGCGGCTTTTTCAAATGCCGCGTCATCCACACCCGGACTGATATGCTCACAGAAAAGTTCAAGCAGATAGTCCTGCTCGGCAACCGTATCCTGCTGCAGAAGCTCAATAAGCTCACGAGCCTGCTCTGCGGTCAAAGGAAGCGGAGGAATGCTGCTCGCCGCCCTCTCTTCAGTATGTGCGCGGTATTCTTGTATAAGACCCATTACGTCAATCTCCTTCTGGTTTAGATGCTTGCTGAAATTCTTTCTTACAAAAAGGAAGGGTAACCTCCCGCTGTGTAGCGGGCAAAGATTAAAAGTTAGTATACTTCTCAAAAAAAACCAACGAAGATGTGAGGGGAAAAATGAATGGCTGAATTAGTACTGAACGATGAGCGACCGGGGAGTAGGGTTAGGGAGAAGATAGTGCTGAGTGCTGAGTTCTGAGTTTCGCCCCCCCCCGCAAAGTCATGCCGCCCTGTGAAATCCAAACTTCTCTTTCACGGGGTGATCCGGCATCCATGCAGTTACCACTAAACGTATGGATTCCCGTGTAAGACCTGTGAAATAGATGCTCAGATTTCACGGGTCAAGCACG
>JAPHUN010000181.1 GCA_026193435.1 Chlorobium sp. | reverse complement strand
TGCATGATCGCCCGGTCTATCTGCGATGCGATGATTCCGTTACGGTTCACCTTGCGGGCAAGCTGCGGCAGATCAGGAGGAGCCGGGGGTATGTTCCGGAGCCTGTCCCGCTGCTTTCAGGGGGCGCTTCGGTATTTTCCACCGGGGCTGAAATCAAGAATACGGTATGCCTGCTTAAAGGAAACAGTGCGATAGTGAGCCAGCATATCGGAGATCTCAGGAACTATGAGTCATATCGCCATTTTCAGATGGTTGCAGATCATCTGCAGCATATTTTTCAGGCATCGCCTGAACTGATCGTCTCTGATATGCATCCGGCATATCTGTCTTCCCTGTGGGCGCTGGAGCAGAAAGACATTCCCTCGCTTGCCGTGCAGCACCATCATGCTCATCTGGCATCCTGTCTTGCGGAAAATCTGAGTGACGCACCGGCCATAGGGGTCATTCTCGATGGTACCGGCTACGGGATCGACGGAACAAGCTGGGGAGGAGAGGTTCTGATCGGTGATGCGGCCGAGGCATACCGTTTCGCATTCTTCGACCCTGTCCCGCTGCCCGGTGGTGATGCCGCTGTTTTTCACCCCTGGAGAGCCGCTGCCGGTTATCTTTTCCATAGTTTCGATACGATTCCTGAACTTGCTTTCATGAGAGACAACGATATGTCGGGGGTCATGCAGTTACTGGAAAAAGATGTCAATTCCCCTGTTACCAGCAGTTGTGGAAGACTTTTTGACGCGGTAGCAGTGTTAACCGGTCTTTGCAGTGATGTCAGTTATGAGGGACAGGCAGCAATCGAGCTTATGTTAGCAGCAGGAGGTTTTGAGGGGGAGCCTTTTTCATGGGAGATTTCAGCATCAGGCAATGATAGATGGCGGCTGGACCTATCGCCAATGATTCGTGACATTGTTACTGCAGTACAATCAGGCGTTCCCGTTGCAGTAATCAGTAGCCGTTTTCATGTAACAATTGTTGATTTGTTGTATACTATCGTTAGAAAAGCGGTTTCCTTTTCAGGAATTCGAAATGTTGTTCTCAGCGGCGGGGTCTTTCAGAACGCTTTGCTGTTTGAGCGATTGACGGAAAAACTGGAACGACACGGTCTGACGGTGCTGACGCACTCTCTTGTTCCCTGCAATGACGGAGGTATTTCTCTCGGTCAGGCGGTTATCGGCAGAGAGTATCTGAAGGGCCGGTATAAGGGAGTTTTGTAATTGCTGAGATCATAAGGACGCCGTAAATTTCGATTGGGGAAACTCATGTTAATTTGGGTCATTCCCGTGCCTGACCCGTGAAATCTGAGCATCTATTTCACAGGTCTTACACGGGAATCCACCCTTTTTTGCATGGATGCCGGATCAAGTCCGGCATGACGTCAGAGAAGTATCTTATGAATTTTGACTTGAGGAAACAGGATAGAAAAAGATCAACGATTCAACGATTCAACAGTTCAACAAATCAACAAGAGCGTAACCATGTGTTTAGCTATACCGGGTAAAGTTGTGGCAGTTACCGATGAAAACGGATTGAAAATGGGGACCGTGGATATTAACGGTGCTTTGACGAAAGCCTGTCTCGAGTACGTGCCGGATATTCAGCTCGGGCAGTACACTATCGTGCACGCTGGATTTGCTTTGAAGATCCTCGACGAGGAAGAGGCGGCAGAAAGTCTGAAGCTCTGGGACGAGCTGTTAGGGAAGTAGCCGTGTGGCTTGATAGCTGAATAGCTGGATAGCCAGGATAGCAAAAAACTACTAAGCCATTGAGCTATCCAGCCAACAAGCAAGTACATACATACAATGAAGTACATTGACGAATACCGTGACCCCGCCCGTGCCCACGCTTTGCTCGACCGCATCCGGCAGGTGGCCCGGCACGACTGGACGATAATGGAGATTTGCGGCGGGCAGACCCATTCGATTCTGCGCAACGGCATCGACCAGCTCCTGCCGTCGAATATCCGGCTTGTTCACGGACCAGGGTGTCCGGTGTGCGTGACTCCCCTGGAAACCATCGACCGGGCGCTCTGCATCGCGGCCATGCCGGAGACGATCCTCGTGAGTTTCGGTGACATGCTCCGCGTGCCCGGCAGCGGGAAAGATCTTTTTATGGCGCGGAGCGAGGGGGCTGATGTGCGCATCGTCTTTTCGCCGCTCGAAGCGTTGCAGATCGCACGTGACAATCCCGAAAAAGAGGTGGTGTTTCTGGCCGTAGGCTTTGAGACCACTGCTCCGGCCAACGCAATGGCCGTGCATCAGGCGGCGCGGGAGGGGCTCGGCAACTTCAGCGAACTGGTGAGCCAGGTGATGGTGCCTCCGGCCATGCGCGCGATTCTCTCGCCAACCGACAACCGCGTGCAGGGGTTCCTCGCCGCCGGGCACGTCTGCGCCATCATGGGGTGGGAAGAATACGAGCCTGTGGCCGAAGAATTCGGCGTGCCGATCGTGCCCGCCGGGTTCGAGCCGGTCGATCTGCTCGACGCGATTCTGAAGACGGTCGAACT
>JAPHUN010000197.1 GCA_026193435.1 Chlorobium sp. | reverse complement strand
GTGTTGTCTGACATAGTAGTACACTGTTTTCCGCTGAAGACTCCTGAATCATGCTCACCGTCCACCAATCAATATCTTAACCTCTGACTGCGCTTGAATGTTCAGGTGTAGATCGTTCTTGTTGAAAAACAGGGGAAATTTTGATGCCCATGTATAATCTGTCAGACGAAGAAATTCATGCAGAACGGCTATTTAGCGCTTTATATTTTTCCAGGGCTTGTAGACTGAAAAGAAGACAGCAACGATCAGCAACACAGTGTTGATGATCGCCGCCCAGAGGCCAATCTCTGAACCCTGTATGTAGTAGTGATCATCCAACGCAGCAGCTCCCCTGGTCTCTGCGATCCCCAGAAGCCTCGTCACCATTGGACCTAAATAGAACGTACCCGTGATAATGATCGCAAGGGTAACGATCCATTTGTAGATAAGCCAGCCATATCGAAAGAACCCCCACGTGGTGAACAGAGAGAAAACCAGTCCGGTCAGTAACGTAGCGATAGCAGCCGGAGTCAGAACATACATGTCAATAAAGTGATAGATGTACATATACATATACAACTCGCTGCCCTCTGTGATCTTTCCGGCAACAATCGGCAGCACCAGTAACATGATCACGCAGGACAACCACAACCCGGCGACAACCAGATGAATGGCCTTTAACAACTTCTGATTGGAGACAGACAATTTCTTCATTGCACTCCCGTAGCGTCAGCGACGCAATTCAAAAAACACTTACAATAGAGAGGATTGTTGAACTGTTGATGTGTTGAATCGTTGAGATTTTTGCTACAACCTGTAGGGGCAGGCCCCCGTGCCTGCCCGCACAACGTTCGATATACCGATACATGAAGAGGCATGAATCAGGCATTCGTTTTTCTGTGACGTTTACTGAGTCGAACCGGCCCCGGAGGCAGCCGCATCCTGTTGCTCCTTCGGGTCTATAACATGAAAACCCTGCGGAGGCTTAAACTGGGAAGTCCCCGAATTGTCAGTGTCGATCCGTCCGCCGCCGGTCAGAACGGAACCCGGTTTCTGTGCATGCTTCCCTTTTGCAGCGACCGCTGCTTTGACCTGTCCTGAGCTTTTCCCGGAGCCTGATGAGCTTCTATCGCCGTTTGCCTGGTTTCGCACCGGGTCAACGACACCTCCGTCGTTGTGGACCGCGGGGCTGTTCTTCACAAATTCATAGGCTTCAGCCATCTTGGCTTTTCTGATTTTTTCCTTCTCTTCCTCTGACAACGGTTGTTGATCACCCTTGTCGCCAAAGCCGTCGATACTGTTCGTGCCTGACCCCGTTTCGTTTGGAACGGAAACAGACTCCACATGCACTGTACCCGCACTATCTTTGTAGAAATAGTAGATTGTCGCACCATTTGAATCGGAATCAACGACCATAGCCTCTGCATTGTCTCTCGCAGCTGACTGAGGGGGATTATAAACATACATCACATTATTCATCTGCGACTTGGTGGTAGCCAGGAAGGTGAAATCTCCCCGTCCGCCTCCCTGTCTCGGGTCCCGTGCCGGATTGATCCCGCCGTACAGATTGCCGTATGAACCGCTCACGGAATGCTCGCCCATGTTGTCAGGCGTGACGATCTTGTCGCCCGGGCGACCCATCCCGGTGGGATTGGAAATCCCGGGAACATCTCCCTGGCCGTCACCGAATGGAGGAGGTGTATTGCCCGATCCAGGTGACGTAATACCTCCCGGTGCCTGAGGCGCCCCGGCCATGCCACCCCCAGAACCCGCGTCCGAACCTCCCGGGAATTGGCTTTTCAATTGTTTGTCCGCTTTCCTCGAGTACCGATCATTTCTCTCAATGGTCTCGGCATCGGCAATCGATACAAAAAACAATGCAAGCAGAAAAAAAGACAAGAATACTTTCACCTTCATAGTATTTCCTTTTTTCCAATCCTTCGATTGAGTTAATACGTCTTTAACATCATATACACGAAATGCTTCTGCAGCAGGAGCTGATTATGTCCTGAATAATAAGGATTATGACAACAAAGATCCTGCTGTTTGTCGTCTAATTCAATCGACATCGCCTTATTCCCTGATGAAGTGCTGAATCGTTGAACTGATCGGATCATTACTCCGCATGGGCAGGCCCGGCGCAACGGCAAACTGCCCACTTCTTCAAGTCCATCAGTTGCTGCTTTCCGCGCCGCTCTGTATATTTCAGCAATATACACAACATCATGGATCGTTTAACAGGCATCACCGGGTTCCAATGGGATGAAGGCAATCTTTCAAAAAATCCCGGGAAACATGGAGTAGCGAAATCCGAGTCGGAAGATATCTTCTTCAACGAGCCATTGATCGTCTCGGATGATATGAAGCACTCGGGAATCGAAAGAAGATGGTTTGCCCTTGGCAAAACGAGCGCAGGAAGAAGACTCTTTGTCGTATTCACGCTCAGAAAAGACAAGATCAGAATCATTTCATCCCGAGACATGAACAGGAGGGAGCAGAACATTTATGAAAAAGCAGAAAAAAACAGTTCCGGAATTCAGGAGTGAACAGAATGAACGGGAATTCTGGGCCACGCATGACTCGTCGGAATACATCGACTGGAAAAAAGCGGGAACCGCAATCTTCCCCGACCTGAAGCCGACAATGAAAACCATTTCGCTCCGGTTGCCAGAGCAGATGCTCAACCGCATCAAGGTTCTTGCCAACGAAAGAGACGTGCCCTATCAGTCGCTTTTGAAAATGTTCCTCAAAGAACGAATTGACCGGGAATACGAACCAAAACGCAACAAACCGCGCTCCTCACGGAAAGCAAACGCATGATTTGCCTCATCCACCACTACGTTTCTGGCCAGAAACTTGAGGACGAAAACTTGGGGACGTAGTGCAATAACAGCAATAACTAGCAAGAGACAAAATATAGGGAACGCTCACAAGTCAAAAAAACAGCCCCGCTCAACAGACGGGGCTGTTTTTTATTCCAGTCAGAGACTGCCTATCTATTTACTTCTACAGCAGATGGGCTCTCTCCTGTTGCATTGTTCACAAGGACTCCGCTTTTCGACTCCTGCTGAGTATCAGCTCCTTCTATACTACCCTTGTACGTTGTTTTGCAACCTGCCAGCACAGCCAGCATAACCATTACCAACGCATACATCTTCATAGTGGTCTCCTGTTTTGTTTTTGATTCCGATCCTCCCCACAAATTCCTTTTCCCTCCGAATCCACGCCTCTATATCCATCTTGTCTGATGCCTGAAAACCAAACGGAACCCACGGCAACTCACTACACCATGAAGCAGTTTCTTTCAGTCAATGCGCTGCAAAAGACAGTCCGGGGGCCGGGTAGCGTCACTGTTTAAACTTCTCGGCGGTATTTCGAACAGCCTCACGCAATGTCCCCAAAGCACTCTCCATGCCGTCCTTCACCTTCTCCCAGGATTCCTCTCCGGCCTCTCCCAGTTCCTTCAGTCTGGCCTTAGCAGCATCAATTCCATGCTCAAGCTCATCAACATGCCTGGCATATTTGAGTCGGGTGTCGGCAGTATAACTTTTCGCTTTCGCCTTGAACTCGACCAGTCTGGCACGCGCAAGCTCCAGTTCGGCCTCAGCCTTCTCTTTGTAAGCTTCTTTCAGACTCATGGCTCATCTCCTTTTTCATTATCGTTTCATACCTGTCAGACCTTCTTCACATCGCCCGGTTTCGGCTTCAGCTTTTTCAGCTTTCATAAAGCAATAGAATTCTCCACCTTTCGCGATCACACCTAAGCCTGCCTCTCAGCTTGCCCGAGATGCAAACGGCAGACCTGGCGAAAATGATGACCATAGATAGCCAGAGTCACCGCCAGAGACAGCGCCCGGGGGTGATTGAACGATGTCCATAGCAGCATTTTCCAGTACTGGAACCGCTCCCGGCCGACAACACCAAGCAGCACTATCGATCGGGCAAAAG
>JAPHUN010000158.1 GCA_026193435.1 Chlorobium sp. | reverse complement strand
GGCGATCTTTTCTCCCTGTTCCTTCATATCAAGAAGCCGCCGCGTCGTAACATGTGGAAGTTTCTGCCCGCTGTCTCTCTTCATTGAGCATCCCCTGAATCAAGCGTTTCAAAGTCTCATACTGTCAAACAAAATAAAAAAAATCCCACTCCGCGGGAGAGCATAATGCATATCATTTCACCTGCGCATCTGCTATGACCTCGTATACGGAGAGTTTCCTGCCAAAGAAGGTCAGAGAGGAATGGCCTGGAGAGAAGAATCAAGGGAGGTCAGGTCATGCTCTTCGAGAAACGTGACATCAAAACCGAATATTTGCGATATCGCGGCTGTCATGGCGCCTGCTATCAAGGTAAAATCAGGAATAACGCCTGTCAACTCACTAACCGATATTGTCTTGCGATCCAGATCACCGCTGACTTTCGACAATACCCCTCCATCGCTGCAACTCAGCAGATCCCGCAGCATTTTATGTCTGTCGGAAAGAAGCAGAGAGCCGTGCTGAAGAATAACGTTATCCGAACGCCTTTGTGCCGAACCGACAAGTTTTCGACCATCGACATGCAGCTCGTTTCTTGCCGAAGCGGTAAAACAGCTTACTGATTCCGCTGCGCTGTACCGCTTTCTCATATCAGGAGTTGTACGGCAGAATTCTGCCTCAACGCCTAATGTCAGCAACGCCTGACGAATAATTTCGTGAACTACTGTGTAGATTTCTGCGCTCTTGTGACCGGTATCAGCAAGCAGTGAATAGGTGAATTCATCACTATGCAGAACAGCCCTGCCTCCTGTCGGTCTTCTGACAATATCGATATTTCTCCTCCGGCACTGTTCCCGGTCAATCTCTTCGATGCTCTGAGAATAACCAAGAGAAACCGCCGAAGGGCTCCAGGAATAAAAACGCCAGAGCATACTCCCGCTACCGAATCGTTGTTGAAATATACCTTTCCTGAAAAGCTCCAGCAGGATCCTGTCAAAAGCCATGTTCCATTCCCCGCTACGCTCAGG
Organism: Chlorobium sp.; assembly: GCA_026193435.1. Lineage (GTDB taxonomy): Bacteria > Bacteroidota > Chlorobiia > Chlorobiales > Chlorobiaceae > Prosthecochloris. Next base: position 9,547 of record JAPHUN010000158.1, on the reverse strand, counting down.
AGTAGAAACAGCGAAAACAGGTCCGGAAAAAGAGGCTAACTGCATGACAACCTTTATATCTATCGGCTTTCAGGATACTTCATCCGTCACCGGCTCATGGGCACCTCTATTTAATTATTCCGCGATTCAATTGCTTCGTTGAGCGGTGCTCGAAATCCTCATGTACTCTCTGTACACTCCGGGTTCTGCGCTCCGTTCGCCTTGCACTTGAACCGCTCATCACAATAAATAGAGGTGCCCTCATGTTTACTGACTTGAAACTCCCGGATCTGCCCCAGGAGGAAAATCTTCAAGAATTTTCATAACAGCGTCATTGATATCCCGCTGCATAGCTTCTGCTGTCCGGTATTCTCTGACAACTCTGGTTGCAACACCTCGCCAGACCAGATCTCTGGTCCGGGCTTCTATAATATCGAGAACAAGTGAACCTTCGTCGTAAGAGCTGACGTAGGTATAACCGCCATAAGGGCCCCACCACGGCCTGTACCATCTGTAAGGACCAAACGGCACCCCGATTCCAAAATTGTGATGGTAGCTTTTTTGTTTCTTGATACCGGCATGCGCATACATAATAAAATCAGCTTCTTTTGAACCCGTCACACGGAACCCTTTCTCGCCAAGCTGCCGGTTTACAGCCGACTGAACCCTTTTGTACACCAGCGGATTATCAACAAGAACATCCCCTTTTCTGATTCCCTCGTTTTCGGCAGGCCACCTGAATGTATGAAATCCTGAAAAATCAAAGTCACGATCATAATCCGACACGACTGACAACGTCGTACATCCGGCAAGAGAAAACATCAGGAGAAGGAAAAGAAAAATACGTTTATTGTTCATGACAGCCTCCCTGCGTTCGATTTCCCGGCAGATCTTCAGTGCTCGATACCTTTAGATTTCTAACACGTCCTGATTTTTGTAAGTTTCCCTCTCTCCGACTCCAAATATCAGTATTTTACAGACTACCGCTTACAGCCTTCCCCCGAATCGTTATATTTATTTATCAAAAGGCAACCAACAAGCCCGATCATGACAGTAAAAGAGATACTTGAATCATATAAACATGTCGCGGTTGTCGGCCTTTCCGAAAAAAGAGACCGGCCTAGTCACAACGTCACCAAATACCTCATACATGCCGGATACACCATTTATCCTGTAAATCCCAATCTGGACAAGGTATTCGGTATCACATGCTACCCTTCCCTGCTCGATATACCTGATGAGAAAAGAAAGAACATTGAAATAGTAGATATTTTCCGAAAACCCGAACATGTTGACCGGATCGTTGACGAGGCAATTGAAATCGGAGCGAAAGTCATCTGGATGCAGCTTGGCATAACCAATGATAAAGCCGCAAGCAAGGCTCGTGAGGCAGGACTTGAGGTTGTAGAAAACCAGTGTATGGCCGTCGAGCACCATCATCTTTTTGATACATAAGAGCATCCGTTAACACGCTTACCCGAAAAGGGACGAAGAAAGTCATTATTTTAACCTGTTGTCAGTGATCAATCCACGAATTACAAAAGAACATGCCCAACGTTACCGTAGCCCTGCTTTTCGGAGGTAAATCTTCAGAACATGAAATCTCAATTATTTCGGCTCAAGCTGTCTCCGCACATATAGACCCTGCCGCCTATACACTCTTTCCCCTCTACATCTCCCGGGACGGCCGATGGTTCAAAGGCACAACCGCCCGAAAAGTTCTTGATCTCGATATAACAGGGCTGCTCAAATCCCAGACTATCGAGACGACAAATCGCCAGTTGCTCGCCATGACTGAAAATCGTGATGAGGACCTGTTCGACTTTAATTTTCAGAAAGAAGGCATCGAGGTGGCGTTTCCCGTGCTCCATGGCGCCTATGGGGAAGACGGCAAGGTACAAGGCCTTCTTGAAGTATTCGCAATTCCCTACACCGGCTGCAACGTACAATCCTCATCCATGACCATGGACAAGGAGATAACGAAACTCTGTGCCGTGCAGGCAGGTATTCACGTAGCGGACTATATGACGGTACTTCGTCCGGATTACCTGAACAACCGGTCTGCAATAACAGAAACCATAAAAAAACGGTTTGTGCCGCCGTTCTTCGTAAAGCCTGCGAATCTTGGTTCGTCGGTAGGTATTGCAAAAATCCACTCTTTCGATGAGCTTGAAGAAGCACTTGATGAAGCCTGCAGACTCGACATCAAGATTCTTGTTGAAAAAGCGATCGAGGGACGCGAAGTAGAGGTTGCCGTCCTGGGAAACGAACATCCCATAGCCTCTGTACCTGGAGAGATTGAGCCGGGGGGGGATTTTTATGATTTTACAGATAAATATATCGACGGCTCCGCCAGACTGCATATCCCCGCCCGTGTCGATGCCGACACAAGCGCACGCCTGCAGAAGGAAGCGATAAAGGCTTTCCGGGCCCTCGGCTGCAGCGGCATGTCCCGTATTGATTTCTTTGTAGAAAAAGGCTCCGGGAGAATTATTCTTAACGAAATCAACTCGATCCCCGGATTTACCAGTATCAGTATGTATCCAATGCTGATGGAACATGCAGGAATAGGTTTTACGGAACTTGTCGATAGATTAGTGCGGTTTTCTTTGGAAAAAACTCCGGCATAACCTAAAATGAAACGAGAATCACCAGATCACATTGCCTATGCGTTCAGGCAGTACTCCCCTTTTGGCTTTTCGACAACCGGATTATCATGATAACCGATCCACATCTTTTTTTTGCCGATATTTCGCTTGATCTCACCAGAGGAGCATTTCTTGCCGGGATGCATAAACTTGAGACACAAGGTGCTCTCTTTCAGGATTTCTACACATTTAACCTGCTTCATGCACGGGCCCTGAAAGGCCTGGGACGATTTCAGGAAGCCAAACAGGCCCTGAAAGCCTGTTGCAGGATAGAGCCTCACAATCAGATTGCATGGAAAGAGTTGCTGGAAGTCCACTTTCTCCTGCTGCGTTCACCTGGAGACGACTTTACCTCGGAGCTTGAAGAGCTCTCTCTCGCTCTTGCCAGCTTTGAACCGCCTACAGTGAGTGAAACAAGTGACCCGACACCGCTTAAAGAGCAGAAGCAGCCTTTTTCAGATGAAGAGAGCATTCCTGTTCCTACCGAAACCCTTGCAGCTCTTTTTTCAGAACAGGGGGCTTATAAAAAGGCGATAAGGATCTATACTGATCTTATCCAGCTTAACCCGTCGAACGCAGACGCCTATAAAGATGAGATATCTTCCCTTCTCGATAAACTGTAAACCCCTGCAATGGGCTTACAGTCAGCTCAGAATAGAGCGTTGCGCACTGTAAAGCAGCATGCGGACTCCTTGAGGATATGTCTATATTATATGTTGCGAATTGCGATGCAGATTAAATTTATTCAAATCAAGTGACGATACCATCTACCGGGAAACTCAGCTCCTTCATCGTTCTCACAGCCCTCATTCCGGCACTGTTTTTCTCTACTGCCGTTTCCGGTGCCGTAACGGAAAAAGATCGACTCACGCTCTCCGAGTGCATTGAAATAGCTCTCACCAACGCATCCTCGGTAAAAAAAGCAGAAAATGCGGTCAGACTCGAAGGGAGCGATCTCCTGAAAAGCTACGGTCAGTTTTTGCCGAAACTTTCGGTTTCAGCGGACTATACACCGCTTTCTCTCAACAGGACTTACTCAGACCCGTCTACCAGGTCGACAGAGAAAACGCAAACCGAGCGTGTCGACCTCAGCGTGACGACGTCTCTCAACCTGTTTAACGGTTTTCAGGACTATGCGTCGCTGCAGGCCGCCATCAAAAGAAAAAAAGCGGCCGGCCTCTCGCTCTCAAGGGCCAGACAAATCATTGTGTATGATATAACCCAGACGTATTATCAAGTGCTGCTCAACAGAGAACTTCTGAAGATAGCGAATGAGAATTTATCATCATCCCGAGATCAGCTTCAGCTGACGAAACGTCAGTACGAGATCGGGATCAAACCTGTCACGGATTACTATCAGCAAGAGGCAGAAACGTCAAACAGCGAGCTCACGGCCATCAAAGCAGATAACCAGTTACGACAAAGCAGGCTCGAACTGCTCAGAAGGCTGCGTATCGATCCCTCCGAAGAAATCAGCATAGCCGGGATCACTGTTGATTCCCTTATGCTTCTGCCTGTAAACCTGAACCGGGACAGCCTTCTTTCGCAAGGCCTTGCTCAAAGAAAAGATCTGGAGAGTTCTCTTTCCTCGACCAGTGCCGCAAAATGGGATATCACCCGGGCAGCCGCCCAGCGATATCCAAAAGTAGACCTGACATTCAACCTCTTCACCGGGGGGTATCCCTATTATGCGACAACAGCCGCCGTCCCGCCCTCCAGCTATGATTATCCTCCGCTTACCGACCAGCTCTCCGATCTTGTCGGCTACTCGCTGGGCCTTTCTTTGAACTGGACTGTTTTCGATGGCTTCATTACCCGGAACAATGTTGAACAGGCAAAAATCGCCTACCTGAACCGGGGCCTCGACGCGGCTGACCTGAAACATGACATCGCTATCGACATTCAGATTGCGGCAAACAGCTACGATGCAGCTTTTTCTCAGATTGAAACCGCTAAAAAAGGCCTGCAGGCGGCTGAAAAGGCTTTTGAAACCGTCAAAAGAAAATACGACCTCGGAGCCGCTAATTTTGTTGAATCCAATGGCGCAAAAGCAGCACTTGTCAGCGCGCAATCGGAATATTCGCAGGCGACCTATAATCTCGCACTGCAGAAAAACATTCTTGACTTTGCCACAGGCAGCATTTCGCCCGACTGAATCCTGAAAAACACAATGAAAAAAATCAAACAAAAGCAACAGCGCAATACCGTCATTATTATCGCTCTGAGCATTCTGATAGCAGGAGGAGCTGCCGCTTTCTGGATATCGTCGAAATCAGACAAGATCGAAGTCACCACGGAACAGGTATTCAGAAAAGAGGTCATTCACTACGTGACGGCAACCGGAAAGATCGAACCCGAGCTTGAAGTCACCATCTCTCCTGACGTATCGGGTGAAATAACAGAGCTGCATGTAAAGGAGGGTGAAGCGGTCGAAAACGGCGCCCTTCTGTTCAAGATCCAGCCCGATGTCTATATCAATCAGGTAGAGCAGAACAGGGCACGGCTCAACCTTGGAAAATCACAGAGTCTCGAGGCAAGGGCCAGAAAAATCAAAGCCGAGGACGAACTGCGAAAAGCATCCATGCTCTATGCCGACAAACTCATTTCAGACTCGGATTACCTTACCGCAAAAACCAACGCAGAAGCCTCCAGGGCTGTTTATGAAGCCGCCCTGTTCACCATCGAGCAGAACAAAAGCCTTCTTGATCAATCTCTTGAACAGCTCAACAAGACAACGGTCACGAGCCCGATGAACGGCACCGTTATCGCGCTTGACAGCAAACTTGGAGAACGGGTCGTCGGCACCGGACAGTTTCAGGGAACAAATGTACTGCGCATAGCCAACCTCGACAGTATGCAGGTGGAAGTCGAAGTCAATGAAAATGATATCGTCAACGTCAACAGGAACGACAACGTCATTGTAACCGTCGATGCGTTCGGTGAACGAAAATTTGACGGCATCGTCAATGAAATATCAAATTCGGCAATAACCCAGTCTGAAGGCACCCAGGAAGAGGTCACTAATTTCTCTGTTAAAATCCGCATACTCAACCATGACCGTCTGCTCAAACCGGGCATGAGCGCGACAGCGGATATCGAAACGGAGAGGGTTCAGAATGCGCTTGTTGTCCCCATTCAAAGCGTTACACTCAGAGAAGAAGATATGGAAGGAAAATTTTCCCGTGACGCGAAAGAGAGAGAGGATAACACTACAGAGCAAAAGGAGGAGACCCTGGAGACTTTCCGGAAAAACAGCAGTCAGGGGGTCTTTGTTATCGAGAATAACATATCACGGTTCAAACCTGTAGAAACAGGAACAACCGATAACACCCATATCGTTATTCTTGACGGCCTCACTGAGGGAGAAAAGGCCGTTTCAGGCAGTTACACCGCGATAACAAGACTCCTCAAGGACGGCAGCAGAGTGACCCTGAAAAACGAGTAACAGGATATGACCGAAATACTTATCAAAATGCGCTCGCTCTGCAGGTTCTATGAAATGGGTGACCAGATTGTCAAGGCGCTTGACAGCGTTGACCTCACCTTCAACCGCAACGAGTATGTTTCGATCATGGGGCCGTCAGGAAGCGGGAAATCGACGCTGATGAATATTATCGGGTGTCTCGATACTCCCTCATCGGGCTCTTATGAACTCAATGGGCAACGTGTCTCGGAAATGGATGATGACGAGCTTGCCAGAATACGGAACAGCGAAATCGGCTTTGTTTTTCAGACATTCAACCTGCTGCCCCGGCTCAACTGTCTGAGAAATGTAGAGCTTCCTCTCATTTATGCGGGAGTCGACGCCGAAGAACGCTACGACCGGGCGCTCGCCGCTCTGGACAGGGTCGGACTCGGCGACCGGGTCAACCATAAACCTTCTGAACTTTCCGGCGGCCAGATCCAGAGAGTAGCCATTGCACGTGCTCTCATCAACAACCCCTCCCTTATTCTTGCAGACGAGCCGACAGGGAATCTCGATACGTCCACCAGCAAAGATATCATGTCCATTTTCAGTGAGTTGTCCGATGCGGGAAATACCATCATACTTATCACCCATGAAGAGGAGATCGCGAAGTATACCCGTCGTTCCATCAGTTTACGTGACGGCAAAATAGAACGTGATACGCAGTGAAACCACCCGGCTTTCCACGCAACACACATGCAGAAAAAAACCTTGAAACCGTAGAATACAGCTACAGTTCATGAGACGACTCCGGAATGAAACATATGAAAGCCTTCTGATGGCTGTTGCCCAGATCAAAGGCAATAAAACCCGCTCCTTTCTCACAGCACTCGGGGTCATCATCGGCATTGTCTCCATCACCATGATGGGAACAGCGATAAACGGCATTGACGCCGGTTTCGAAAAAAGCCTTTCCATGCTCGGCTATGACGTCATCTACGTTCAAAAGAGTTCATGGAGCAGCATGGGGCAATGGTGGCGGTACAAAAACCGTCCTGATCTGAAAACGGAATACGCAGCCCAGATTAACCGGATTATTGCTGATAATCCTGATTCCGGGCTTGAAATAGCGGTTCCGCAAATGTCATCCTACAGCGCATCAGTAAGCCATAAAGACAAGAACCTGCAGCAGGTGTTCGCCCTGGGAACAAACGCCGACTACCTGCGAACCGCTTCAGGCGACCTGTCTGAAGGACGGTTTTTCCTTCCTCATGAATCCGATGGCGGGTCGATGGTCTGTCTGATAGGTGATGATATCGCGACCGGTCTCTTCCCGAACGAACCTGCTCTCGGCAAAAAGCTGAAATTGAAAAACAGAACGTTTCGCGTTATCGGAGTATTCAGAAAACAGGGGAAGTTTCTCGGACTTTTCAGTTTTGATAATCAGGTCATCACCCCTCTGAACGCTTTCAAAAAGGTCTTTGGCAACAGGAGATACGTCACCCTGCGAATAAAAACAAAAGAGAAGGTCAAGGTTGCCGATGCGAGAGAGGAAATCAGAGGAATCATGAGAAGACTCAGAAGGCTTCCGCCGGGAAAAACAGATGACTTTTCGATCAATGAGCAACAGGCGTTCAAAAGCCAGCTTGACCCCATTAAAAACGGAATCGCTATCGCAGGCATTTTCATAACAGGCATGTCCCTTTTTGTAGGCGCAATCGGTATCATGAACATCACCTTTGTGAGCGTCAAGGAAAGAACGCAGGAAATCGGTCTGAGAAAAGCTCTCGGTGCAAGAAGACGGACAATACTGCTGCAGTTTCTCATAGAGTCTCTCAGCATCTGCCTGCTTGGAGGACTTATAGGGCTTGTCACCGCAGTTGCCATCACCACAGCCATAGACAAACTTTTACCGGACTTCCCTATCCGGTTCTCTTTTCAGCTTACCGCGATAAGCCTTGTTGTTTCGGTACTCACAGGAATTATCTCCGGACTAGCCCCGGCAATATCAGCATCTCGTCTCGACCCCGCTGATTCGTTGCGATATGAATGAGAAAGGAGTGTTGAGTTGTTGAATCGTTGAGGTGCTGATTTGTTTACATTGCTACGCCTGCCTTGCGGCGGGGTCCATTTTGCCTTTTGACTTTTGACTTTTGACTCCATGAAACTTCGGGAAACCATCAAACAGGCAGCATACTCGTTGCAGGCAAACAAGCTTCGTTCATGGCTCACCACCATGGGAATGGCGGTTGGTGTTTTCTCGATTATCGCCGTGATGACCGCGCTGCAAGCCGTTGACCAGTCTGTGGCAAGCGGCCTGTCGAGCCTGGGATCGAACACCTTTGAAATCCAGAAATATCCGGCAACACTTTTCGGCGGGCACGGAAGAAACCGCTTCATCAACCGCCCGGATATCACCTATGAGGAAGGTCTGCTCTTTAAAAAACTTATGGGTGGAAAACGTGATAAAACAGGTTTGAAAGTCTCCCGGTCGGGAAACCTGGCCGTTTATGCAAACAGGAAAACAAATCCGGATATCACCCTGTTCGGCGCTGACGAAAATTTTGCCACTGCAAACGGTTTCGATATAGACTTCGGGCGCAACCTTGTTACCAACGATATCCGTTTATCGAAAAATGTCGCTGTTATCGGTCAGGACGTTATGAACGCGCTGTTTCCGAACGGAGGCAACCCTCAGGGAAAAACAATCAAGGTCAATGGCAAAGTGTACAGCATCATCGGGGTATTTTTGCAGAAAGGGGCCGCATTCGGTCAAAGCCAGGATAACATCATCGTTATTCCGATAACCCGTTATCTCGAACAGATCGACATACGTTCGAGCATCAGCATAACCGTTGAAGCTGACTCCCCTCAAGAGTATGATGCGACCATAGATACGGCCATAGGGGCAATGAGAGTCGCACGGGGACTGACAATACGAGACGCCAATAATTTTGAACTCCGTACGAACGAGGCGTTGATCGAATCCTTCAGGGGATTCCAGCAAACCATCAGCATAGGCGCTTTCATCATCAGCTTCATGGCCCTTGTTACGGCTGGTGTCGGAATCATGAACATCATGCTTGTCAGCGTTACCGAGCGAACAAGGGAAATAGGTATAAGAAAATCAGTCGGTGCGCCGAAAAAGAGCATATTGCGTCAATTTCTGCTGGAAGCGCTTTTTCTTTCACTGAGCGGTGGAGTGATAGGAATCATCCTCGGAACCGGTGCAGGTAACCTGGTCGCGGTCACCTTCAACCTGCCGCCGATATTTCCCATAACCTGGATGATTATTTCAATCGCGGTGTGTTCGGGTATTGGCATCTCTTTCGGTATCTTTCCCGCCTATAAAGCCGCCAACCTTGATCCGGTCGAGGCTCTACGGTCACGATAGAAGTAATGAACTGTATTGAGAAACTATATCACACGACTTATGGAAGAAAATAACAATAAAAGGCCCATCCAATATCACGAGGAGCTACCATCAGTCCATGAAGACATGCTTATTTCCTAT
>JAPHUN010000120.1 GCA_026193435.1 Chlorobium sp. | reverse complement strand
TGGGAGCCGCTTTCCTTTATGGTGCCCTTGTGCATGACAATAATTCTGTCAGCATGCTGCACGGTCGAGAGGCGGTGCGCGATGATAATTGATGTACGGTTTTCCATGAGGTTCGCGGTCGCCGTTTCAATGAGCTGTTCAGTCTCCGTGTCGACCGAACTGGTAGCTTCGTCAAGGACAAGTATCTCAGGGTTGTAGAGAAGGGCGCGGACAAAAGCTATGAGCTGCTTCTGACCTGCCGAAAGGCCGGAACCGTTTTCATTGACCCGATAGTTGTAGCCTTCCGGCAGTTTTTCAATGAAACGTTCGGCACCAACGGTCTTGACAGCATGGTATATCTCTTCATCGGATACATCCGGTTTTCCAAATGAAAGATTCTCTTTTATTGTTCCGGAAAAAAGAAAGACATCCTGCATGACAACTCCGACAATTTTTCGGAGTGTCCGTTCAGGAATCCTTGACAGTTCTGCTCCATCGAGCGTTACCGATCCTTTTTGATAGGTGTAGAGTTTTGAAAGGAGATTGATGATGGTTGTTTTACCGCTTCCCGTTGCCCCTACGATCGCAATTTTTTCTCCTCGTTTGACGCTGAACGAGATGTCTTTGAGTATCCAGTTGTCGGTGCTGTAGGCCGACCAGACATTGGTGAACGCGATTTCATCCCTGAAAGAACCGGGATTTACAGGGTTTTCGGGTTCCTTGACGATATCTTTTTCATCCAGAAGCCTGAAAATTCTGTCTGAACTCGCAAGAGCGGTCTGGAGAATATTGAAGCGGTCAGACAGGTGTTGCAAGGGACGGAAAAACAGCCAGATGTACTGAACGAACGAGACAACGATGCCGAGTGTAAGATCTCCCTCAAGCATACGCAGACCGCTGTACCAGATGACGAGACCAGCCGCTGTCGAGCTGAGCAGTTCAATAAGCGGGTAGTATACCGAGAAATAAAAAACCGTTTTAATATTTGCATCCCTGTATTCTCTGTTTATAGCGACATGTTTTTCATATTCTTTATCACCCCTGTCAAACAACTGAACGATGCTCATGCCTGATATATGCTCCTGAAAAAAGGAATTAAGCTTCGCCAGGTAAGCTCTGACGTCCTGAAAAGCCTTGCGAACCCTGCTTTTAAACGACATGGTAGCATAGATCATCAACGGAAGAATGCTCAGAACGATCAGTGTCAGTTCCGTGTCTATCATGAACATGAGAATAACGATAAACAGGAGCTGCATGATGTCCCCGATAATCGTAACGATACCGCTTGAGAGCATTTCATTGAGCGCTTCAACATCGTTGGTCGCTCTGGTGATAAGTCGGCCAGCCGGATTACGGTCGTAAAACGAAACGGAAAGTTTCTGCAGGTGCCGGAAAACATCCATTCTCAGATTCAGCACCGCTTTCTGACCGAGGAGCTGTGTGAGGTAGGTCGCGGCGTACTGTTTTAAGCCGTCGAGGAGTATGATGAAAAGCAGGATGAGGCTGATCAGCGCAAGGCCTTTGATGTTTCCCTTTGCGATATAATCGTCGATAGCCAGCTTGGTCATATAGGGTCTGAGTGGTCCCAGAACCGATCCGGCAAGGGTTATCGCTATTGCTGAAGCAAGCAGGCCTTTATAGGGTTTGACATAGCTCAGCAGACGTAAGATGATATAACGGTCAGCCGGCCCTTTTTTTCCTGAAGAAAGCAGGTCGTCTTTCTGCGGTGTAAACCCTTTTGCTTGTTCTTTGCCGCTACTCATAACAGCGGCCTGTTTCTATCACTGCTCATCGTGTTTTCACAAGGTTTCGATTCTTGAGCTGATCTCCTGACTGAAAGTGTCTGCCAGCATTTCAGCGCGTTTTCTGTTTTTAGCTTCCGTGTAAATCCTGAGAACAGGCTCTGTGTTGGAAGGTCTGATATGTACCCATTCTTCGGGGAAATCCAGTTTCAGGCCATCTTCCCTGTTCACTTCAGCTTCAGGATACGCACGGGAGATTTCATTGAATATGCTGTCAAAATTCTCGGGCCTTTCAGCGAGTCGAATTTTATGTTTGGCCATAAAATAATCCGGAAAACATTTTCTGAAACCTGAAAGTGTCCTGTTTTGACTGCTCTTTTCCCGCCAGTCGGTGAATGCCTGGAGCATAAGGGCTATTCCTGCAAGTGCGTCCCGCCCGTAATGCAGTTCCGGAAGAATGATGCCACCGTTTCCTTCGCCACCGATGACCGCGTTTTTTTCTTTCATGACGTCTACGACGTTCGCTTCACCGACTTTAGCGCTGAAAAAGCTCTGGCCGTGCTTTTCGGCAATATCCCGAAGCGCTCTGCTGCTGGACAGGTTGTTAACGACAGCACCCTTTTTGTGCCTGAGATAAAAATCAGCACAGACTACGAGGGAGTACTCTTCGCCAAACATCGAGCCGGCCTCACAGATCAGTGCGAGCCGGTCTACATCAGGATCGACGACTATCGCGAAATCACACGCTTTATCCTTGAGGATTTCAACCGTCGAAGTCAGATTTTCGGGAAGGGGCTCAGGGTTTCTGGGGAAAATGCCGGAACCGTTACAGAAGATGGTTTCTACCTGTGAAACTCCCAGTTTCCTGCATAATTCAGGAACGATGGAAGAGCCGGCGCCCTCAACGGCATCAACCAGCACCCTGAATCGTTGCGCGGCAATGCTGTCGATATCGATTGAAGAGAGAGCGAGAATACGGTCGATGTGCAGGGTATCATACAGGCTGTTCTTTTGTGACGATCCGACATGAGCCCAATCCGCCGGAGTGAACTGTTCAGTTCTGAAAATATCGAGCAGTTCCTGAACCTCGGTCTCGTTAAGAAACTCCCCGTTTCTGTTGAGAAGTTTCAGCGCGTTCCACTCAACGGGATTGTGGGACGCGGTAATAATGATTCCGCCGTCGGCATTTTCTTCGGTTGTGGCGATTTCGACGGTTGGCGTTGTCGCGATGCCGAGGTCAACAACCCTGCATCCGGAGAGCGCGAGCGTGCCGGCTACGAGGCCGGAAACAGCCTCACCCGTCGGACGTGTATCTCTTCCTATAACTATTTTCGGCAGGGCATTTTTCTCTGTTCTTTCTTCAACGTTACTTTTCGTGTGTACCCATGCGGCAAATGCCTGCGTGAAAGAGGTGAGGACAGCGGGCGAGAGACTTTCCCCGACAACGCCCCGGATACCCGAAACACTTATCATCAAGCTCATGAAAGATCTGTCTTTATACGTTATAAATTATATGTTTTCATACAGTGTGGCACTTGTCACGATTCAGCTCAGGCAGATGTTTCTGCCATATGGAAGGGAAAAAACGACAGATTTTCAACGTGATCGTTGTTATGATCACACGGGAATCGTACCAATATAGTGAAAAGTCCCTGAACGCATAAGAACAGACCGCAGAGCGACAGGTATTGACGTTCGAGGCAATCGCGGCGCATGAGGCAGAAGGAAAAAGAGGATTGTTTTTGTAATCAAAGATCGGTTTCATATATTTCAAATCTTTTATTCGTATATTTTTTTCAAAGGGCTTAGTAAAAGGCTCCGCAAGGGCAATCAGGTCATGCGGACGCCGATCTGTCCCGATATCACAACTTCAGTTACAAGAGATACGTTTTATGCCGCTACACAAATCAGCTGAAAAAAGGCTCCGTCAATCTGCACGACGAAATGAAAGAAACCGGGCAAGAAAGAAAGAGCTGAAAGTGCTTTTGAAAACGGTTCAGAAGTTAGTCGACACCAATGCAGACAAGAAAGAGGTGGAAGCAGCTTATCGTTCTGCCATACAGAAACTTGACCGGCTTGGAGTCAAACGTTACATTCACCCTAACAAAGCGTCACGTAAAAAGTCCCAGCTTTCCAGGATGCTGAATGACTATATGAAGGCAGAGTAGTTTTTTTGTCCCTTCTTATTTCGCATCTGCTTCTCCTTTTATGATAACCGGCGCCGTGCGATGCCTGTGAACAAGGCTTACGGTGCTGCGGTTTTTATCTATACATGTCATGTTTACATACTTTCGTGGTGAGCTGATAGAGGCTTCTCCTGATGAGGCGGTTATCGAGGTCTCCGGGGTAGGTTATCTTCTTTCGATCTCTG
>JAPHUN010000167.1 GCA_026193435.1 Chlorobium sp. | reverse complement strand
TCCGGTAGAAACGATATTATATCATCCGCACAAATGGTAGTTAGAGGCTCTCCCGTAAAGCAGGGACGTGTTCGCGTCTCCTGATCGAGGCCTGTTTTATTCAATTATTAGAATTTCTAAAACGTGCTTGACAGTAATTTATTTCCGTTTTCCAACGGGGTTCTGTGTTGTGAAGGGGTTTCGCTTGAAAGACTTGCGGAAAAGTACGGGACCCCTCTTTTCGTGACCAGTCGAAACAGCCTTGTCAATCAGTACAGGTCATTTGAAAAGGCGTTTGCCTTGCTTGACCACCTGACCTGTTACTCCGTTAAGGCTAATTTCAACCTTCATATCATTCGCACGCTTGCCGCCGAGGGTTGTGGTTTCGATGTCAATTCAGGCGGAGAACTTTACCGTGCGCTTCAGGCCGGGGTTGATCCGGCAAAGATCATAATGGCCGGCGTCGGCAAGAGCGCTGCTGAAATTGAATACGCCATCAGTTCCGGTATCCTGATGCTCAAGGCCGAGTCTCTCTCTGAGCTTCGCCTGATTGATGAAATCGCAGGTCGTCTGGGTGTGCAGGCATCTGTGGGAATCAGGGTCAATCCGAACGTGACCGCTGAAACGCATCCCTACATTACCACCGGTGACAGTAAAGAGAAGTTTGGAATTGACGAGACGGATCTTGCCCAGGTGTTTTCCCTGATCGGAGCTATGGCGCATGTCAATCTGACGGCTCTCGACATGCATATCGGATCACAGATTTTCGATACGGAATTCTATCACGCTGCTTCGGAAAAACTGCTTGACGTGCTTTCCGTTGCGCGTTCTGCCGGGTTTGCTATTCGTTACTTCGACATAGGCGGCGGATTTCCGGTTACCTATGACCCGCAAAAACCTGCGACGCCGATAGAGCATTTTGCTGAAAAGCTTATTCCTTTGCTTGAAAAGACAGGGGCAACGATACTTTTCGAGCCCGGCAGGTTTATCGCGGCCAATTCGACCGTGCTCGTTACCCGGGTGCTCTACAGGAAACGTAATCACGCAGGAAAGGAGTTTGTTATTGTCGATGCAGGAATGACCGAGCTTATCCGTCCTGCACTGTATCAGTCCCACCATGAAATTGTCGCGGTCAAACCGCATGACTCCATGATGGTCGCTGATGTCGTGGGCCCGGTGTGTGAGTCGGGTGACTTTTTTGCAAGGGCGAGAACCATAGACGCCGTAGGAGAGGGAGAGCTTCTTGCCGTTCTTTCAACCGGAGCATACGGTTCAGTCATGGGGAACAATTACAACGGCCGTCTTCGCCCGGCTGAGGTCATGGTTGACGGTGACGATGCAAAGCTTATCCGCAAAAGGGATACGTTCGAGCAGCTCATCCAGAATGAAGTATAGAACTGTCTCCGTAGTTGCTCTAACTTTCACGAGAAACAGAAAGCAGGGATGTAGCATTAAATCCCTGCCATTAAGCCATTAAGCCATCAAGCTATTGAGCTATTGAGCCATCAAGCCCTCTCTCTATCCGCGATATTTGTGAAAATCTTCCTGGTCGCTTCCGCGTTATTGAGGGTGTAAAAATGAATGCCTCTGATGTGGTTCTCGATCAGCTCTCTGGTTTGTTCGGTTGCCCATTCGATGCCTGTTTTTGCTACTTCTTCATCATTTGGCGCTTCAAGCACCTTTTTGAGGAGTGCGGCGGGTATCCTTGCGCCGAGGGCCAGTTCGGACATTTTGACCAGGCCTTTTTTTGTGGTAACCGGCATGATTCCCGGTATGATAGGTACATTGATCCCTGCCAGTGTGCATCTGCCTACGAAATCGAAGAAATCCCTGTTATCAAAGAACATCTGCGTGACAATGTAGTCAGCGCCCTGATCGACTTTTGCCTTCAGGTATTCAATTTCTTTCAGTCTGTTCGGTGTCTGGGGGTGTCCTTCAGGAAATCCCGCGACGCCAACCCCTATTTCCGGGAAGTTTTCAACGATAAACTTTACAAGATCTATGGCATGGGGAAAATCCTTTGTTGCCTCTTCATAGGAAGTGGATCCCGGAGGAAGGTCACCACGGAGTGCCAGTACATTGGTTATTCCCTGTCTTCTGTAATCCTCGAGAATTTCAGCAACTTCTTTTTTGCCTGAGCAGATACAGGTCAGATGAGAGACGACGGTAAGACCGGTTTCCCTCTGGATTTTTGTGACAAGGTCGTGCGTGCGGCTTCGTGTGGATCCGCCTGCTCCATAGGTCACGCTTACATAGGAGGGATTAAAAGGAATGAGTTCCGAGATTGTATGGAAAAGTTTGCCCCAGTCTTCTGTTTTTTTCGGAGGGAAAAACTCAAAACTGAATACGGGCCCGGTCGCTGAGTTGAGAATCTCTTTTACTAACATGCAGAGTGCTTTTTTGCATCGATTTCAAAAAAGGTATAATATACAAAACAAAGCATAACCTCAACCATGCTCACCTTCTCCGGTTATGGCTCAGCTTCTGGCTCCCTATCCTGCGGTTCGTCTGCTTGCAATAGCTTCTGCGGGAATAGCTGCCGGAGCCTGTTGGCGGATCCCGCTTTTTTATTGGTTGTCTGCTGCCCTGACCTGTTTTCTGCTGCTTGGAATCTTTTTGTTTGTCTGCCGGGGGAAACCTCTCTCCAATGCTGCGGTCACGGCATATTCCCTTTTTGTTTTCTGCGGTTTTAGTTTGTACACCGGTTTCCTGTACAACAACCTTCCTTCTTCAACCGTGCGTAACTGGCTTGACAAAGAGGTACTTCTTTATGGCAAGGTTGTATCGAGGCCGCGGGTGTATGACAAAGGGGCAGGATGGATACTTCAGACGAGAGAGGTCTTTGCTGATGGCGAGGCTCGTGAGGCGTCAGGTAACGTCAAGGTTTTTCTGCGCATGCGGGACGGCAGGGAACCGGAAGTCGAGAAAGGGGATATGATCCGCGTCAAAGGGCGTGTCGGTTTGATTCCTCGTGCGGAAAATCCGGGTGACTTTGATCCACGTGAATACTACCGGAAAAAAAGGGTGCATGCCGAACTGTTCTGTTACGGGCCCTGGCTGATGCACAACTACGGGATCGACGAGAGTGATTATTTTGAGGCTCTGCTCGTACGACCTGTCAGGCGGTATCTTTCCGGTACGATAGCGGCACTTGTTCCTCCAGGACATGAACAGCAGTTTATACAGGGAGTTTTTCTCGGTCAGAAGGAGTTGCTCGACAGGGAGGTGTACCGGACGTTTAAGGCAGCGGGAACCGCTCATGTGCTTGCCGTTTCAGGGCTGCATGTCGGACTGATCGTGATGGTCCTGCTTGTAGTGTTGCAGAGATTGAGAATAACGGTTGCCGGAAAATGGATCGTGCTTGTTCTGATAGCCTTTGTCCTGCTGGTCTATTCTTCAGTGACCGGCAACGCGCCGTCGGTAAGGAGGGCTTCGCTGATGGTTGTCGCTCTCACAGGCAACTCGGTTCTGTCGAGGCAGTCTTTTCCCCTGAACTCCCTCGCAGTGGCTGATCTGATACTGTTGTGTATCGATCCTCTCGAGCTTTTCAATGCAGGTTTTCTGATGACCAATGCAGCTGTAGCCTCGATCATTCTGCTCTATCCGGTGTTGAGCTCGCCGTCGGAAACATGGAAAGGCGTCGCGGGAGAGGTTTTCAGGCCCGTATGGAAAGCCTTCAGCGTCAGTCTTGCGGCAATTATCGGCGTGTCGCCTGTTATCGCATGGTTTTTCGGAACCTTTTCTGTCGTCGGGATCATCGCAAACCTGCCGGTTGTGTTTTTGGCAAGCTGCATGCTTTACGCGATGCTGCCTGCATTTCTTCTGAACCCTGTTCTTCCGGATCTGGCGCTCTATCCTGCATCGAGTGCATGGTTTTTTGCCAGGATGACGCTTGGCGTGACGGAATATTTCGGTGACCTCTCATGGGCGGTAGTGCGGGCGCAGCCCGATAGTGTATGGATTGCTGTCTATTATGCGGCTGTTGCCGCGTTACTTTTCTTTCTTTACCGCAAGAACCCGGCGGGAGTGATGATTGCCTTTTTGTGCGCGGCAAACTATTTTGTCTGGGCGCCTGTTCTGCAAGTGGAACGTTCGTCACCTGCTCTTGTCAGGATTGTTGCAGGCAACGATACCGCGCTGCTTTGTTCGATTGGAGGTTCTTCAATTCTGATCGATGCAGGATCGAAACCCTGGCATCGGGAAACAATCAACCGGCAGATGCGTCGTAACGGTATAAAAAAAATCGACGCGGCTATACAGTTTGCTTCGCCTGATTCACTTGTGGGGGCAATCGATGCTCAAAACCACATGCTTTCAGAAGAGCACCATCTCGCACAATCCTCATTCCTGGTCGCAAGATCAGGCAATGATGCACTCAAGCTCTGGGCAGGCGACGGATCATCCATGCTGGTTGTCAGTGATCCTGGCGCGCTCAGGCGTCTCGACAGTGAGAGGCCGGACAGGGTTGTTGTCAAGGTGAATCGGTTCGGAATCGACGACTATCGCCGACTTGTCCAATGGGTGGATCGTGTGCACCCGAAGGAGTGTGTCGTCTTGTGCTCTCCGCGGCTGAAGGATAGAGAGCGGGGGTTGCTCGCGCATCTGGCGGGGAAGCGCGGGGAGGTGACTATAGTCGAATGAATGGTACCCCTCTGTTACGTTATTTCGTGATCCGGATACGTCGTTGTGCGGTGAAGAATAACGTGACAGTGATGAGGGAAGAGGGCGGAATCGAGAAAAAAGAGACAGGAGTCGAGAGACGAGAACTGTAGGGGCAGGCCCCTGTGCCTGCCCGTGACAATGCAGATCACAACGCAACAGTTCAACAGTATCCGGTTTTTGCGTGCCGTTCGACTTGTTTTCAGGTCGCGCAGTGCTAACAAGACAAACCAGGGATGAATCACGTGATAAAAAATATTATTTCACCGTTACCTGAAGACCTGTCAAATGAAGTTATCGAAGATCTGGTACGGTCTTCCACTGTACGTATCGAGCGGATCGTGTCGAACGGGCATTCCTCGCCGGAGAGCGGGTGGTATGACCAGGAGGATTCGGAGTGGGTGGTCGTGCTTCAGGGATCGGGGGCGATCCTGTTCGAGAGCGGGGAAGAGGTCGTTCTGAACGTCGGTGATTCGATCAACATTTCCGCACGCACGAAGCACAAGGTGCTGTGGACAGACATGCAAAGGCCTACGATATGGCTGGCTGTGTTCTATAGATAGTATTTACTCCGCATTCTCGATCAGCGGCAACTGATTACCGGTGCTGAAGCCGGAATCCTCGATGATTTTTTTGACTTCGGGAGAGCAGTCGGTGGGGTTGAGTTTGTGCAGGACACGGGCGATGGTGAATATTTTCCCTTCGATCGGCAGGAGCTTGTTCACCACGATAATGTTGTCTTCCTTTAATCGGCAGTCTCCGCCAAGAAAATTACCTTTTTC
>JAPHUN010000177.1 GCA_026193435.1 Chlorobium sp. | reverse complement strand
TTCAACTCGGTGTCCATACCCTTGGCTTCTTCAACGGTAATGACGCCGTCCTTACCCACCTTTTCCATCGCGTCAGCAATCAACTGGCCGATTTCAGGGTCGTTGTTGGCAGAGATGGTTCCAACCTGGGCAATCTCTTTTTTTCCGGAAATATCGCTGCTGATAGCTCTCAGCTCAGCGATCACCTCTTTTACAGCCTTGTCTATGCCTCTTTTAAGATCAATCGGACGTGCGCCGGCAGCAACGTTTTTCAACCCTTCACGGTAGATCGCCTGAGCGAGAACAGTTGCTGTTGTTGTGCCGTCACCTGCAACATCACTTGTTTTTGAGGATACTTCACGAACCATCTGGGCTCCCATATTTTCAAAGGGATCCTCAAGCTCGATCTCTTTTGCAACGGTAACACCATCTTTGGTTGAAGTAGGTGCACCAAATTTTTTGTCGATAAGAACATTTCGACCGGCCGGGCCGAGTGTTACCTTAACGGCATCTGCGAGTTTGTCGACGCCAACTTTGAGCTTTGCTCTGGCCGATGCGTCAAAGAGAATATCTTTTGCAGTCATTGTGTAATGTTCCTCCTGAGAAATATTTTTAATTGAATGTTCTGAAAAAATCAGTCGAGAATGGCAAAGATATCAGACTCACGCATAATGAGATAGTCTTCACCTTCTACAGCCACTTCTGTGCCTGAGTATTTACCGTACAGTACTTTATTTCCAACAGCAACCTGCATTTCAAGAAGCTGACCACTGTCGGCAACCTTACCGGATCCTACAGCAACCACCTCACCATACTGAGGTTTTTCTTTACCGGTATCTGGAATGTAAAGTCCGCCTTTGGTCTTCTCCTCTGCTGGCGCTGGCTTAACGATTACTCGGTCAGCTAAAGGTTTTAAATTCATCTTTCCTTCGTCAGTTTAGTTTATAGAATACAAATGTTCGTTATACTTATCTTTTAGTGGAAACGCTCATCCACCCGCTGTTAGCACTCTACAACACCGAGTGCTAACAGCACTCAAATATGAGAAAAATATTCATTCCTGCCAAATAATTTTCTCCTGCATGCGAGGGAACGAAACCGCAGGTTATATCATTATGCTATAGCAAATTACGACTAACAAGACCTTGTATTCATGGATAATGAAAAGCTCTACAGCACCATAGGAAAAATCACGGAAGAAAAATATGAAAGCATCCTGTCGAAAATGAGCGACAATACCGCTACCGGGAAGGATCGTGCAGGAGGTGAGATCCTTTCGGAAATTATTGCCCTTGCAAAAAACAGGCTTTCAGTGGATGAAAATGAAAAAATCGCGGAAAAGGGAGGGGACGTATGGGTTGAAAGAACCTCAACATCTCATTTTCCACACATAAGACTGCACGGAGGAGCGCTTGAAGACGATCCTCCTGATCACAACTTCGAACAATAACGTGACAGGCAAAGAAGTAACGAGTGACGAGAAAAAAAAACCTGTATCTTCCCTACTCGTCACTTGTCACTGTTTCTTTTCACTCCCCCCTTCAAGCCAGGGCTTCAGATGAAGACCGGTAAGAGAGGCTGAATTTCTGCATATCGATTCAGGTGTTCCTTGTGCAACAATTTCCCCACCCTTGTCTCCGGCGCCGGGGCCGAGATCAATCACCCAGTCGGCCTGTTTTATAATGTCCGGATTGTGCTCTATGATCACCAGCGAGTTATTCTGCTTCAGAAGCCTTTCAAAACAATCAATCAGTTTAAGAATATCCTCAAAATGAAGCCCTGTCGTCGGTTCGTCAAAAATAAAGAGCGTGTGTTCCACATCAGCCTTCGCGATAAAATAGGCCAGCTTGAGCCGCTGCGCTTCTCCTCCGGAAAGCGTGTTGGATGACTGGCCCAGACGGATGTAGCCAAGCCCGACCTCATCGAGAACCCTGAGCTTGCGATGAATGGTTTTTTCAGAAGAAAAAACATCCAGAGCCTCCTCCACGGTGAGCTCCAGAACGTCAGAGATGGATAATCCCTTGAAGCGAATATCAAGCGTATCGCTTTTATAGCGTTTACCCCCGCACTCTTCGCATACGGCTTCGATATCGGCAAGAAACTGCATCTCAATCCGAACAGTACCTTCTCCGGCACAGGCTTCACAACGACCACCGGGAATATTAAATGAAAAGTATCCCTGTTTCCATCCTCTTGATCTGGCGTCTCTTGTCCGGGAAAAAAGGCTCCGGATATCATCAAAAATCTTCAGATAGGTCACGGGGTTGCTTCTGCTTGACTTGCCGATCGGTGACTGGTCTACATGCTCAACAGCATGCACCAGCTCCGTTCCGGTAATACGACGGTGGGTTCCGGCTTTATCCCCTGAATGTTCTTTTGCCCGGACAATCCCTTTGTTAAGAATATCATTGACAAGCGTTGACTTACCCGAGCCGCTGACACCTGTCACACAGATCATGATCCCCAGAGGAAATCGCACATCGATACTCTTGAGGTTGTTCTGCATGGCGCCGGTGATCTCGATGCATTGTGAAAAATCAGGCTCTCGCCTTTTTGATGGAACAGGTATGATTTTTCTTCCGGTAAGATACTCTGCCGTGAGCGAATTTCCGGTTTCGAGAATAGCGTCAGGCGTTCCATGAAAAACAACCTCCCCCCCCATCCTGCCGGCTCTCGGGCCAAGATCTATTATCTCGTCCGCCTCCTCCATAATCTCCCGGTCATGCTCGACAACAACCACCGTATTTCCAAGATCACGTAACCGCTTCAGCAAACCGATCAACCGTGCTGAGTCGCTCTGATGCAGGCCGATACTTGGTTCGTCAAGAATATACATCGCTCCGACAAGAGGTGATCCGAGAGAGGTTGAAAGGTTGATCCGCTGAAACTCCCCTCCGCTCAACGTATGGGTAAGCCGGTCAAGAGTCAGATATTCAAGACCGACATCGAGCATATATCTCAGGCGTTTCTGAATTTCAAGCAGAACAGCTCCCGCAACCTTCCTGTCGAATGGAGATATAGCAAGATCACTGAAAAAACCTTGAGCTTCCGCAAGGTTCATCCTGCTGACCTCACCGATGTTTTTACCGGAAACCCGCACACACCTCGCTTCCGGCTTTACTCTGCTGCCTTCACAAGCAGTACAGACAGCATATCCCCTGTATCGGCTGAGAAATACCCGCAGATGCATTTTATATCCCGCGTCCTTTTCTATTTCCGCAAAAAAAGGCCGGATACCCTTGTATCCCTTCCGTTTTATGCCCTTCCAGATGAGATCCTTATGAACATGAGACAGCTTCTCGTAGGGCCGGTCAACAGGAATCCCGACCTCCCGGGCAATCTCGAGCAGCTTTCTGAGATGTCTGCGGTACTTCTCTGAGTTCCAGCATGCAATGGCCCCTTCTGCAAGACTTAACGATCTGTTCGGCACTACCGTATCTTCGTCAATGCCTGCAAGTCTTCCGAAGCCCTGACACTCCGGACATGCTCCGAGCGGGGAATTAAAGGCAAAAAGCTGCGGTGTAGGATCCTGATATTCAACGCCGTTCAATTCAAGACGGTCGCTGAAACGAAAGGTCTTGCCGCCTGCAACTTTCAGCACGGCGTATCCGCTCGACTCGTTGAAACTGATTTCAGCCGCCTGGGACACCCTGCTCATTGTTTTTTCATCTCCAACAGCCTTGAACCGGTCGACAAGTACCAGAACCTCCGATATCTCATCGGCACGCATACCGGCAATGCGCTCACGAACCGAAGCGTCATTGATGTCGAGCACCTTGTCCTGGTATATCAGACGAAAAAAGCCTTTCTGCAGAAGATTATGCAATTCCTCATCAACCGGACAACGATGCCGGGCAACATCTGTATGACACGGAAAGGGGAAACCGACAAAAAAACGGGTTCCTTTCTCGAGAAAGTCTGCCTGAATGCCGACATCTTCAGGCGCGTGCTTCAGCACGAGCTCATTGGTATCCTCAGAATAGATCTTTCCTATCCGGGCAAAAAGCAGCCTGAGATAATCATAGATTTCCGAAACGGTACCTACTGTCGAACGCGGATTCCTCGGGATGGCTTTTTGTTCAATGGCAATCGCGGGGGCGATTCCTTCTATTGATGCGATATCCGGCCTGGGCATTCGTTCCAGAAACTGGCGAATATATGCGGAGAGTGACTCAACATACCTTCGATGTCCTTCAGCGTAAAGAGTATCAAAGGCAAGACTTGATTTCCCCGAACCGCTGACCCCGGTAATGACGACAAATTTATTTCTGGGAATCCGTACAGATATATTCTTCAGGTTATGTGTACCGACACCTTTCATGACAATATCGGGAAGGGACAGGTCTTCTCCCGAAACAGCTCTCTTTTTCTGCATCACGTTCTGTTATATCAACAATGAATGAATGGCAGAGTCGACAGGAAACGCCAACCCATGAGCGGATGAAATACCGGACATCAATCTAACAGAAAACAGGGGATAACACAACGAGGATTATCATGGCGTGAGAGCGCCTGAAACACCTGCCATGCGTCTTCTTTCCGGAATTACAGAAGAGCGGACACCTTTGTGTCTGCCATAAGCGCATCGATGTTTTTTTCAAGCTTGAACATGGTGCTGCGATTAGAACATGAGCTCACTATTTCACACTTTCCACGTTCAGACGAACACCGCATAAGGCGGGGCGGGCCTTCTATTGCTCTTGCGATATCAGAGATTGTAATCTCCTCAGGCGATCCGGCAAGTATGTATCCGCCTTTTACTCCCTGAACCGATAAAACAATGCCCGCATTTTTGAGCTGCTGCAAGGCTTTTGCCAAAAATTCCTGTGAAAAACCTATATCCGCTGCCATCTCCTTGACCGTAACAACCTCTCCAGGCTCCCTGCGCGCAAGATACACAACAGCATGTAAGCCATATTCAAATTTTCTCGATACTTGCAGCATTATTGTCTACGCATTAGTTACGAAAACCGGACAATTTTTAACCAATTTAACAAAAAATTCATTTATTGGCCTGTATATTTTACTATATATCAGCTATACCTATAATAGGCGGAACAGCTTCTGTCACTGAGAACCGAATCATGAAAAACCTTGCTGAAGACCTTTTTCTGGACTGGAAATATGAGAAGGGAAAAACTGCTCGAATACGATACCGGGAGTTCGGCCGGTCAACTCCGGGAAGGCCATCGCTTTTGTTTGTTCACGGATATGGGGGAATGCTGGAACACTGGGACGAGAATATTCCTGAATTCGCCGACTATCACATACTCGCTATCGACCTGTTAGGCTTCGGCATGTCTGAAAAGCCTAACGTCAGATACAGCCTTTCTCTCTTCGCTTCACAGATCCGGTTATTCCTGAAGTATATGAAAATTGACAGTGTCGTTCTTATCGGGCACTCTATGGGCGGCGCATCAGGACTCTACTTCGCCCATGAAAACCCTGACGTCGTGAAAGGGCTGGTGCTTGCTAACCCTTCAGGTCTTTTCGGCGACACCATGGACCCTATGGCCAAAGCTCTTTTCGGCCTGATTGCATCACCGATTATCGGTGAAGTCATGTTTGCGGCGTTCGCCAACCCTGTCGGTGTCAGCCAGAGTCTCACGCCGACCTACTATAATCAGAAAAAAGTTAACCTGCGGCTCATCAAACAGTTCACCAAACCGCTTCTGGACAAAGGCGCAGCCTGGTCCTACCTCTCACCGTCCAGAAGACCGAATGACTTTTCTCTTGAACATCTTCCCAAACCCTGTAATTACAGGAACAAGGCTTTCCTGTTGTGGGGAGCCGAGGACAGTGCGCTGCCGCCGCATAAAATCATCCCTGAATTTCAGGAACTCCTGCCGCAGGCCGGTGCATTTATCATCCCGGAAGCGTCGCACTGTATCCATCATGACGCTCATGAGACATTCAACGCGCGATTGGCATACATTCTGGAGCATGAGCTCTGACCCGCGCCCCGGCAGACCCGGGGTGCCGGTCGCCATGACAGATTTCGCCCGTCATGACTGATTGTCGAGTCTTCTGCTCTGACGGAATCTGATATCCTGCAAATGCGGGGCTTTGATGCCGATCTGAAAGAAATAGCTCCGGTACTCTCCGCTCGGAACCCATTGCAGGCTCACATCCCAGCACTTGAAATCACCATAGAGATTAATCTGGGGATAGATGAATTCCTGGTTTTCAATATCATAGCCGGTATTGAGCCCAAGCTGCCACACATCGGTAAGAGAGACTCTGGCAGAGGTATTCAACAGGGCAGTCGTGGTTGCCGGCTCAAGGGGATCATATCTGCTTGAATTCAGATAGAGCGAAAGCCGCAACTGCCAAGGCAGTCTTGAATCCGCATATCGATATGCATCATGATCATACCGCTCCTTATAGATGGCTTTTTCCACCTTTACCTCGCTGTACTCTTCAGATGACGCCCTGACTGATTCCTGCTGGTCCTCCTGACCACTGTCGGCCCCATCGCTTGAAATATGACCTCTCAGGCTGAGGCTCATATTGACAAATCCCTGCACAAAACGTAAGAACCCTCC
>JAPHUN010000076.1 GCA_026193435.1 Chlorobium sp. | reverse complement strand
CACCGGTACGTGAATAAAGGTGATTTCAATGAAGTCGAGAAAAAATCCAATGAAAAATATGAGTGCCATGACGATGGCCAGAACCGCCCCATGCGAGTATTGATGTGCGATACCACTCAAGAAGTTTCTTACGATTTGATCCCCGCCCAGCCCCCGGAAAACGAGCCCAAATGCCGCCGCCCCGCACAGGATTATAAAAACCATGCACGTTAGCTGCATGGTGGTTCGCATTACTTCACGAAGGATTTTTATGGAAAATTTTTTATTGATGACCGTTAGAAAGGTTGCTCCCACTGCGCCAACGGCCGCAGCTTCCGTGGGTGAGGCGATCCCTGCAAAAGTAGAACCAAGTACAGCGATAACCAGCATAAAAGGAATAACGAAAGCCTCGACAATGGTTTTCCATGGCTTACTGTCTTTGAATACCTGAATTTCAGCTACCGGTATGGCAGGCATAAGCTCTGGGCGGAATACACCAAGCAGGACAATGTAGAGCAGATACAAAGAGACGAGAAGCAATCCCGGCACCAGTGCACCGACAAACATATCGCCAACCGAAACATTAAGAACGCTCCCCAGAAGAACCAGCACGATACTCGGGGGAATAATCTGGCCGAGAGTACCGGAAGCTGCTATCGTGCCTGTAGAGAGCTCGGGATCATATCCTCTTTTCAACATGACAGGAAGACTCATCAGCCCCATGGTAACAACCGTTGCGCCGACAATACCGGTTGACGCCGCCAGCAACCCGCCGACAATAACAACTGAAATTGCCAGTCCTCCGCGGAAACGACCGAAAAGCATCCCCATCGTTTCCAGGAGTTTCTCGGCAATTCCGGATTTTTCGAGCATCACTCCCATAAAAATAAACAGGGGGACTGCCAGCAGCACCTGGTTGGTCATCGTCCCCCATATCCTGAGCGGCAGCAGCGCAAAAAAATCCGTTCCGAAAGTCAGAACGCCGAAAAGGACCGAAACACCTCCAAGCGTCATGGCAACCGGATACCCAAGCAGCAGCAGCAGAAACACCGCGACAAACATGATAAAAGGAAGTACTTCCATCAATAGTTACTCCTTATCTGTTGTATCAGGATTATCCGCTAAGACGAGAATGGAACGAACAATCTCGGCACTGCCCTGGAGGAAAAAAAACAAAAAACCGACGGGAATAGCCGCCTTGAGCAGATACCGGTATGGGAGGCCCCCCGGATCAGGAGAAGACTCAAGAATAACAAAAGCACTACCCACAAACGAAAGCGACGCAAAAACAACAATCAGTGTAAAAGGAACAAGAAAACATATCCCGCCCACAATATTCACCAGCGCCTTGTGCTTCTCTGTCAATCGTGCATAGAACACGTCAACACGAACATGCTTGTTATGCTTGAGGGTGTAGGGCGCCGCGAGCAGAAACAAGAGCGCGAAAAGATGCCATTCGAGTTCCTGAACGGCGACACTGCTCGAAGAAAGCACATAGCGCGTAAATACATCATAGACAACGACAAGGACCAGGAGGAGCGTCAGCCAGCTGACTGCACGTCCTGAACGTTCGGTAAATGAATCGATGGCGCGGATATATGCTTTCAGAAACCACACTGTTGTTATGCCGGGTTTACGTGTAGAACATAAAAAAGCCGCTCAAAGCGGCCTATGATCAGAAGCAGATAATATGTGCCCGAGAGGAGATTCGAACTCCTACACCTTTCGGCGCTACCCCCTCAAGATAGTGTGTCTACCAATTCCACCACTCGGGCTTTGAAAACGGAACGTTGCAGTATGCAGTACCTGTTTCGTGAGAATAGAAGGACTCGAACCTTCGACCCACTGCTTAAAAGGCAGTTGCTCTACCAACTGAGCTATATTCTCAACCTTACTCTTTTCAACAAGCAGAACAGACAAAAAAGTCTATTACTTGTTCTGGTATCTCAACCTCTTCTTATGACGGTTTTTGCGACGCATTTTCTTGCGCTTGTGCACCGCCATCTTATGACGTTTTCTTTTTTTTCCGCAAGGCATGTATAACTGCTTTCCTCTTGTTTTAAAGGCTCATAATATAGGGCCCTTCATTAACAAAACCAAACGTTATTTTTAATAAACCAAAAAAATCACAAAACGTTTTTTTTCAGATGGTAGCCTTAAAGATACAATTTCTCCTGAAAATCCCAAAACCGTAAACAGAACCCAATCAACCGTTCATGTACTTGAAGAACTCTTTATTGTCCTTGGTATCAGACATCTTTTCACGCATGAACTCCATACATTCAATAGGGTTTTTGTCAGCGAGATACTTTCGCAGCAGCCATGTTCGGGAGAGTTCCTGCTGGGTGAACAGAAGCT
>JAPHUN010000225.1 GCA_026193435.1 Chlorobium sp. | reverse complement strand
TTCCATACCGGCAATCACATAGGGAGAACCGATACGGGTACGGACAACACGATCGAACTCGCCACACTCTTCCACGGCGGTATTGCAGCTTACCGGGGAGACCACAACGTTTGCCCGCAGAAACTGTGCACAGAGAATACCGACTACATCGCCACGCAGCCACTCTCCCTGTTCATCGCCTATCAGGGGGCGGTCGCCGTCGCCGTCCGTGGATACAATCGCATCGAATGTATGTTCCTTTGCCCACGCCCTTGCCCGGAGAGCATCCTCTTCTCGAACCGCTTCAGTATCGATCGGAACAAAGGTATCGGTACGGCCGAGAGACATCACCTGCGCTCCCAGCCCCTCCAGAATATCGCGCAGCACATCACGGGCAACGCTCGAATGCTCATAGACCCCGACCGTCATCCCGTCGAGAGCTCCCTGCCCGAAGAAATCAAGGTAGCGAGCAACGTAAGCCTGATACGCCCGTTCATCTTTTTGCGGTAACACTGCCGGTTGCACCGTTTCAGGAACATCAAGTGAAGCACTCATCATCGCCTGTTCATCGGCCTTGGAAATCTCACCATCCGCCCGATAAAACTTGATCCCGTTGCGGTCAAAGGGAATGTGGCTGCCGGTAACCACCACAGCCGGAGCCTGCCTCTTCTCAGCATAGAACGCTATTGCCGGTGTCGGCAGAGCACCGGTATACACAACCCGGCTTCCCGCATCCTTCACGGCTGACAGGCAGGCTCTGGCGATAGCCGGACTGCTTGGCCTCAGATCATGCCCGAGAACCACCGTTTCAGCATCATCAGCCACGCTCTGCAGAAAAGCCGAAGCAAACGCATAGCACACACGGTCGGTCATATCAGCAACCAGACCCCGAGCCCCGCTCGTACCGAACTTTACCGATGAAATATTTTCCAGATGCATTGAATGTTATTCGTAAGTCGTGATGAGGAAAAGACAAAGGTCAAAAGGAAAACGGGAAGAAAGTGACGATGAAAAGCTTTGGTCCACGAATTAACACGAATTTTCACGAATTATGGGAAAAGAAGAAGGCTGAATGGCCAAATAGCTGGTTGGCTAAATAGCTGAACGGCGAGATAGCCCGAAGATGACAAAAAAGGCGAAATATTTTTCGCCCCTACCAATCACCGCGGGCAGACACAGGGAGCTACCCCTACAATTCCCGTCTCTCAACTCTTGTCTCTCAACTCTCGCCTCTCGTCTCTTGTCTCTTGTCTCTTTCTACTCCCCGTCCCCCGCGTCCATTATCCATTATCCATTATCCATTATCCACTATCCCCCTCCCTTCTTGCAATCTCGCCTATCATTCAGTAATTTGCGTTACAAATGCAACACAAATCATGGCATCATGAAAACAAAATCATTACCATCAACCCGTATCTCGCAGGAATTGCGGGATGACGTCATGCAATCGCTTCATGAAGGCGAGTCGCTCTCCTCGTTCATCGAAGAATCCGTACGCCATACCATCCAGCGTAGAAAGGCTCAAAAGGAATTCATCGAGAGAGGATTACGATCGAAAACAGAAGCCAGGAACAGCAACACCTATTTCACGGCAGACGAGGTGATCGCCGGGCTGGAAGAACAGCTTCAGATCGCCCGCAAAAAAACACAGGGATGAGCTTCAGCGTCAGATTCACTCCCGGTGCAAAAAACGATATCGACCGCCTCTATGCCTTTCTCCTCCAACACGATATCGACACAGCAGAACGCGCATTGCAAGCAATCAAAGATGCAATGAAGTTTCTTGAAACCTATCCATTCAGCTGCCGCAAAGCAAACTCACAAAATCCCTGGCTCCGCGAAATTCTTGTCCCTTTCGGCAATTCCGGTTACCTCATGCTCTTTGAAATCGAAAATGCACAAACAATAACCATCCTCGCCATCCGCCACCAGCGAGAAGAAGATTACTACTAAACACCACCGCTGACCAGTGACCGGTGACCAGTGACCAGTGACTACGTTACGATAGTCATGCCGCCCTGTGAAAT
>JAPHUN010000183.1 GCA_026193435.1 Chlorobium sp. | reverse complement strand
ACAGTACATTCAGCTCCTGACTTGACAATTCGACATCATACCGCAGGTAGGTAAAGAGTTTGGGAGACACGGGACCTTGCTTGCCGATCATGGTTCTGACCTCCCTGTCTATCAGGTCACCTGCCTTGCAGTCTCCGAAAACACGGCAGAGGAAATCCTGTTCGTTCGATGCGGCGAACATAAGCGCTGAAGGAATCGATGTGGCGTTGTACAGAATGTTCATCTCGGACGGCTTGAGGTCATTGTTGGCATTGGCGTAATAGCCGGTTCCAACAGAGACCACAAGCAGATTATTTTCTCCGACCTGCCAGTTCATGTTATAGGGCTCCACCGTGGCCATCAGGAAAGCCTGGAAGGAGGGGTTGTTGTACATGGTGACACCGCCATCGACAAAGACAAATTCTTTTGAGCCAACTTTAATGACTTCAGGGGGGAAATAGATAGGCGCCGCAGTGCTTGCGCGGACAAGTTTCCAGAGAGGCATATCGAGGTTGCAGTCATGAGGAAATGTGTTACGCCGTACAGACTGGTTATATTTGGCGAACGGGTTGTTGGAGATCGGCCATGGCGAGTTCGTTGTCGCGTTTCTCATCACCATCATGAGTACGGTTCTCAGTGTATCACTGCCGAGCGTCGTTTTCGCCCCAAACGTATTCCGCAGTTTCCTTGCAAGCTTTTCGTGTTTGAACTTGTTGAAAAACAATCGATTAAGCAGAAACGCCTTATCGAACATGGCGCGACCGTTTTTAGTGTAAAAACTTTTTATGGTTTCAACCGGCATACCGAGTGAAATGCAGGTCGCGATGATAGCGCCGGTACTGGTTCCGGCCACGAAATCGAAGTAGTCGGCAAGGACGAAATCAGGCCCTTTATTGAGTTGTTTTCGCAGCAGCTGTTCAATTTTAGCGAGCACTTCTATGGTGATCATGCCGCGAATACCGCCGCCGTCAAGCGTGAGAATCTTTTTTTTGCCAGGAGACGTAATCCTTTCTGCAATGCTCATTTTTGTTTTGGGGTTTTGGGTCTCAGAGGTTTCTGGTGTCAATCCATGAGACGTTTCCTGTTTTCCTGTTCACAACGTTGTACATGTGGGCTGTTCCGCCCGGGCCGTCGCCGCCTTCTCCGTTCCAGAGGCAGATGAAGTGTACCTTGTCGACACCGTAGGAGAGAGCCGTATAGAGCAGCCAGAGATTGCATCGCTCGTATGGATTGCTATCGGACGGGGAAGCGCCCAATGCAGTCGGTGCTGATCGCACAGGAGTGCCGAGCCGGTTTCTGGCATTGTTATATCTTTTACGCCATATGTCGCCTCCATAATTCACTGAATTCCGGATAAATTCCGGTTCAGAAAAAGGTTGCATCCAGTGAACGCATACAGCACGTTCCAGGCATGCTTCCGTAAAGAGCAGATCTCCTCCACACGCTCCCTGTGTCAGCGCCAGATCATCAGATCCTGCGTTAAGCTCCTCAAGTATTTTGGCGATTTTTCCTGCGGCTTGATCTTCTTTTTCGGCAGGAAACCGGGGTTCAGCTCTGTCTGCGCGATCGATCATGTGTCCGCTGAACAGAAAGACCCTTTCAGGCTTTTTTTCAGGTTTGTTCAGTTTTTTCAGTGCCCGCTCAAAGGTCGTGATGCCGGCGTCTACGTTCTCAGAGTGAAAATCCAGATCCCTGAGAATTCTCAGTTGATCGAGGCTTGAGTGGAGTTCGAACCAGTCACGATTATTGAACGCAATAGCTGCCTTGTAGGCTGTCCTGACGGATTCAGGCGTTCCGACAAGTATTTCAAGGTCTCCGATGGTTACGGCTGCCCAGTAATTCTGTTCGCATTGTGTCGCATATCTGAGGGCCCCTGCCATAGGCTCAAGCTCTTTATCGTAGCGGGTGTCTTTTGTCAGGTGGCGATAGAGATGCATGAGCGTGAGAGCGTTGATACCGGAATAGTAATGAGCCGGGTTGATTCGGAACCCTTTGCTGTAACTTTCTATGGCTTTGCGTAACAAGGCGTCTTCCTCTCCTGCTTCCAGCAGCATCTCTTTTGGGGAGATGTCGTGACGGCACCACATGGCAATCCATGCGTCCTTGTCAACGCGCCCTAGCAAGGCCCAGGTTTCAGGATTTTGCGAGGTGCTCTTTTCAAGTACGTTCGTGTAGTGCATTCTGGCACGATCGAGGGAATACCCGGCTTTTCCTGCTATGGCGAGTCTCTGGAGGCAGATGCCTTTTTCATGCTCTCCTTCGAGGTTGTCGGGATTGATCTCAAGGCCTCGCTCAAGTTGTTCAAGCGCAAAGTCGAAATGTTCAGCTTTACGCAGGGCTTTTCCTGCCGTGATCCATGCCTCTGAACGAAAAGCGGAAACAGGTGCTTCGTCAGCAAGCAGAAGAATATCCCCTGTGTGCCCTTCTTTTCGGGCCAGTTCCACGCGGTCTGCCCAGGCATCGTGCTGTTCCCAGAATTCTTTTACTCTCCCGACTCTCAGGGATTTCCAGTCCGGCTCATGCAGGTAGGGAAGCAGATTGAACACCGGGCTGATTTTCTTACCCTTCCAGCAGGAGATGGTCTTGTCTGCCATTGCCGCCAGCGCCTTTTTGTCTCGTTCAACAAAGGCCGGATCAGGTCTGCCATCTTTGAGATGATATCGCAGCTTCCGCTCTGTGTAGACGTCAAACGGTTGTTTTTCCCGTTGGCTCTGAACAAGAATGATGCCGCGAGCCCGCAACGCGTGCCGCACGCCGAGTTCATACCAGACGTTTGGATTGTCTATGGAAATGTCAGCGACTACGAGATCCGCCAGGAGCAGTTCCTGAAACATCTCTTCTCGTATTTCACCAGCACATGTTTCTTCATCCGCTCTCAAGACGGTATACCCTTTTTCAGACAGGGCAGGATGAAGATACTCGCTATAAACGCTGTTGAAATGGATCGCTTCCTTAGTGCCGAATGGCATAACGACAAAGACATGCTGGATCATTGCATCTCTCCTCTGCATGAACTGCACTGTGCGAAAATTTGTTCCGATAAGTGAATTATACGTAATATACTTTATTCTGCTGTAAATAGAGAATCAGGCAGTGTGATTCTATGGTTTCAGACAAGGCACTGCGTCGTGAGACGGTCTTCAGAGCAGAATAGAAATATTTGCTATATTCCTCACCTGTGACTGGCTTCAGCTGCAACGCAGTATTCTTAATGACAAATTCTTCTTGATCCGTGACTTCTTCTTCTCTGAAATCCGGTAGATCAGATGCAGACGGTGGTGCATCAAAACATCAGTCCAAGCGCATTTTTGTTGTCGGTGCAACCGGCTATATCGGCAAATATGCTGTTCGTGAGCTTGTTCAGAGAGGATACGACGTCGTGAGCTTTGCCCGTGAACGATCCGGAGTCGGTGCCTCTGCATCGGCTGAAGAAACGCGAAAGCAGCTGAAGGGTTCCGAAGTACGTTTCGGCGATGTCAGCAGTATGGATTCACTCCTGAAAAATGGAATTAAGGGGGAGAAATTCGATGTTGTGTATTCCTGTTTAACCTCACGCAGCGGTGGAGTGAAGGATTCATGGAATATCGATTATCAGGCTACCCGTAACGCGCTTGACGCCGGAAAGTCGGCAGGTGCCAGTCATTTTGTGCTGCTGTCGGCAATTTGTGTGCAGAAACCGCTGCTGGAGTTTCAGCGGGCAAAACTCGCATTCGAAAAGGAACTGATCGAGTCGGGGCTGACCTACTCTATTGTGCGTCCGACGGCGTTTTTCAAATCCATTGCCGGTCAGGTTGAATCGGTGAAAAAAGGCAAGCCGTACGTGGTGTTCGGGAACGGTGAACTGACTGCATGCAAGCCGATAAGTGAAGCGGATCTTGCCCGGTTTATGGCAGACTGTCTTGAAGACCCGGACAAGCAGAACAAAATTCTCCCTGTCGGTGGTCCGGGTGAGGCGATTTCTGCTCGTGAGCAGGGAGAGATGCTGTTTGAGCTGCTCGGGCGTGAACCGAAGTTCAAAAACATGCCGATCCGCATGTTTGACGTTATCATCCCTGTTCTGAGCATGCTGGCAAAGGTGTTTCCACGGCTGGAGGACAAGGCGGAGTTCGCCCGTATCGGCAAGTACTACTGTTCGGAGTCCATGCTTGTGCTTAATCCTGAAACGGGCAGATACGATGCCGATCTGACGCCATCCTATGGCAGTGATACCTTGCGGGATTTCTACAAACGGGTCCTGAAAGAAGGTATGGCCGGCCAGGAGCTGGGAGACCACGCAATATTCTGAGCGAGTCCGATGAAATTTATTTTTGCCTGAGACTGCCTCTTCAGAAGTAGACTACCCTGTAGTATATATTTTTCTTGATTTCGCTGACGACAAAGCGGTAGCTTGTGTCGTTTTGCCACCAGAGGTACGGCTTCCACCATTCAGGACTGGTGGCGACAAGGATGAAGGATTTTGATGAGCCCTTAAACGCTCTTTTCCAGGTGCTGTGCAGTCGCAGCATATGTGGAGGATCGCTCACGACAATGGCTCTGTTCCAGCCTTTTTCCTGCATCATGGCAACAGAATTCAACGCTTCTTCCCAGGTTGTTTCAGAGGTTGTATCAACGGTAATGGCATGTTGAGGAACGCCTGCTT
>JAPHUN010000139.1 GCA_026193435.1 Chlorobium sp. | reverse complement strand
TCCCGAACGCGATGGCCAGAGGAAGTGCGACGATACCAACGAGAATGCCTGCGACGATGTCTTTCGTCAGTGTCTCCCGGTCAAGACTCGAAAGAAGGTCGAGCAGTTTCGGTTTGAACATCTTCTTAACCTGCTCCTTCGGTTTTGAACTCGGATGTTTCATGAAAGATGACGCCGGGATAGTTTTCCCTGGCGACGTTCAGCATCCATTCGCTTTCCGCGAAAAAGACGGGGTGCCCTTCCTTGTCTTCAGCGATGACCGATGATTTACGGCGCAGAAATTCTTCATACTGTGGTTTGTCCTTCGGGGTTATCCAGAATGCCTTGTAGTAGCGAAGTGGTGTGAAATCGCAGGCCGCTCCGTACTCGTGCTCCAGTCGGAATTTTATGACGTCGAACTGCAGTTCACCGACGGTACCGACGATCTTTCTGTTTCCGTACTGCATGAAGAGCTGCGCGACGCCTTCTTCTGTCAGCTGCCGAATGCCTTTTTCAAGTTGTTTGGCCTTGAACGGGTCGCGGTTGATAACCTCTTTGAAGATTTCAGGGGAAAAGCTCGGAATTCCCCTGAACTGCAGTTCCTCTCCCTCGGTCAGCGTGTCGCCTATTTTGAGACTTCCATTGTCGTAGAGGCCGACCACGTCTCCGGGCCATGCGTCATCGATCAGGTTTTTCTCGTTGGCCATGAACTGGGTCGGATTGGCGAAACGTATTTTTTTCCCGAGGCGGGTATGAAAATAGAAGGTGTTGCGCTGGAACCTGCCTGAACAGATCTTGAAAAATGCAGTCCTGTCACGGTGGTTCGGGTCGAGGTTCGCGTGAATTTTAAAGACAAATCCGGTGAGTTTATCTTCAGAGGCTTTTACGATTCGCTGATCGGTTTCCCGTTCATCCGGAACCGGTGCAATCTCAAGAAATGTCTCGAGCATCTCTCTGATGCCGAAATTATTGACGGCGCTGCCGAAAAAGACCGGGGCGAGCATCCCTTCAAGGTAGAGCTCGAGATCAAAAGGTTCATAAACGCCTTCTATGAGTTCGATATCCTCCCGAAGCTGCGTGCTGAACGCGCCCGGTATCCAGCGATCGAGCTCCGGGTCATCTATGTTTGTGATTTCAACGGTGTGTTCGGTTATTTTTGTCTGTTCAGGTTTGAACAGGTTGAGTTTCTGTTCATAGAGACTGTAGACTCCCTGAAAACTTTTTCCCTGACTGATGGGCCAGGTGAGAGGACGAACGTTTATCTGCAGTTTCTTTTCAAGTTCATCGAGAATATCAACAGGGCTTCGACCCTCACGGTCCATCTTGTTGACAAATATGATGACCGGAGTACGGCGCATTCTGCAGACTTCCATAAGTCTTTCGGTCTGCTCCTCGACACCCTTGACACTGTCTACGACAAGAATGACGCTGTCTACCGCGGTGAGTGTCCGGTAGGTGTCTTCGGCGAAGTCTTTGTGCCCCGGTGTGTCAAGGATGTTGACCTTTTTGCCGTTATATTCAAAACCCATGACGGAGGTGGCTACGGAGATGCCGCGCTGCTTCTCAATCTCCATAAAATCACTGGTTGCGGATTTTTTGATTTTGTTCTGTTTGACGGCTCCGGCGGTTTTGATCGCTCCTCCGAACAGCAGGAACTTCTCGGTCAGTGTTGTTTTTCCTGCATCAGGATGGCTGATAATGGCAAAGGTTCTTCTCTTGTCTATTTCTTGCTGAAGGCTCATTGGTCAGGTCGTGTGTGGCACTACTGTGCGGTTATTTTCAAAACATCGGGGCGTATTCTTTGCCGCTTTAAGGGAAAGGTACAAAAGGGCGAAAGATACGAAGCGGTTAAGGAAAAAGAAAATGGAGCATGAGCGTGAAAAGCTGAGTAGAGTTTCCTATTTTTTATTGCAATTTCAACAAGCAGAGCGGCTCACTACTGTACGTTCTTCTCTGTGATCTAAATCATCTACTATGACGATCAGTCCTTATGCCGGAAAGCTTCCCGAACAGGAAATGCTTGTTAATATTCCTCATCTCGTGACAGATTTTTTTTGTTTGTCGCCCGATCCATCGGTTGACGTGCACCGCGTGGCTTTCGGGACTTCCGGGCACAGGGGATCTTCTTTTTCCTGTTCGTTCAATGAACATCATATTCTTGCCATCACCCAGGCGATCTGTATGTACAGAAAGAAAGAAGGGATAGACGGTCCGTTGTTTCTCGGAATGGACACGCACGCTCTTTCGGAACCGGCATTTTCGGTGGCGCTTGAAGTTCTGGCTGCAAATGAGGTTGAGGTGATGATTGCAGGCGATGAACGTTTCACCCCGACGCCGGCGGTCTCTCACGCCATTCTGACATGGAACCGGAACAGGAGAAAGGGACTTGCGGACGGTATTCTCCTGACTCCCTCTCACAACCCCCCCGGTGACGGTGGAATCAAGTACAATCCGCCTCATGGCGGGCCGGCAGGCGGCCACGTAACCTCCTGTATCGAGGACAAGGCAAACGAGCTTCTTGAGCAAAAACTTCGGGAAGTGCACAGGGTCCCTTTCGAGAAAGCGTTGTCGGCTTCTGCAACCCGCACGTATGATTATCCCGGAAGGTATATAGAAGATCTCGGCAATGTTCTCGACATGGAGAGTATCTCGAAATCAGGGATCACTCTTGGTGTCGATCCTCTGGGGGGAGCAGGCGTAGCCTATTGGGAGCGGATAGCTGAACAATAC
>JAPHUN010000233.1 GCA_026193435.1 Chlorobium sp. | reverse complement strand
CTTCACAGAAATCCCACCTTTTTCTCTATAGATACCTCCTCATCCTCAAGTCTGAAAACAACCTCGTCTTTCCCTCCCTCGGACCTCACAAGAACCTTTCCTTTATTAAATGAATATGGCTCAAGCATAAGTGTCGTTTCTCCTATGATAACAAAACTTTCCCCTTAGGAAAGTTCCAGATCACGGGGTGTAGCTGTATTATTATAGAGTGACCAGGAATAACGGTTGATTCCCTGCGGCAGCCGCTCAGGGTCCCTCGAAATCAAAAAAGTGACTTCCGGTCTCAAGTAAACCATCGCGGCGAAGACAACTCCGGTCAGAAAAGCCGCGCCCCCTAACCAGAATGATTTTGGACGCAGCGGATTTCCCCTGTAACCGGGAAAAGGCTTCATATTCCGTTTTTCAGTTACCGCAATGCAGGCATCGATACACTCTGCACAGGCTATGCAGTCGCTTTTCAACCCCTCCTTTATATCGATCCCAACCGGACACACTTTCACACA
Source organism: Chlorobium sp. (assembly GCA_026193435.1). GTDB lineage: Bacteria > Bacteroidota > Chlorobiia > Chlorobiales > Chlorobiaceae > Prosthecochloris. The sequence goes on along the minus strand of JAPHUN010000233.1, from coordinate 2,909 downwards.
ATCGTGGCACTTCATGCACTCATCGTCTCTGGACCTGTCATACTCGATGACAAGCGTCTCTTTATCAAACAGGGCATTCTGCATCATCGAGTAGGGACAAATTGTCGTACAGTACTTACGACCGAGAAAGGCGAGTTCAGCATAAATAACTGCCCATTGTACCAGAAAAAAGCCGGTAATCGGACCAGATGAAAAAAGGGACTGCATGGTTTGTAAAGGGGGAACGAAGTACCAGATCAGGGTCAACGAGACAAGAGCGGAGAAAGGAATCAAAAGAACGCGCGTGAGGGTCTTACGCCGCGATTCACCAAAGCGTTTTGCAATGCTATCCGTCAGATCAAGCAGAACGGTTTGCGGACAGAGCCATCCGCACCAGACACGGCCGAAAACAGCCGTTATAAAAACGATTAGGACTAAAAAAAAGAGAAGCGCCGCGAGGATGAGATAAAACTCCTTTATCCAGATGACCGAACCGAAAAAATAAAGCTTTAACTCAGACAGGTCGAACCTCAGAACGCTTTGCCCTTTGAAGGAAATAAATGGCAGTCCGGTAAGAAGGATTGCCTGGAGAACTTCTGCCGTTCTTCGGTAGTTGCGCCACAAAACCCTTCTCCATCAGAGTGTTTCCAGAAAAGCGATCACTTTACGAATTTTCATCCGGTTCAACTGCTGTTTGAATGGCGGCATTCCCCCTTCTCTTCCATTCGCAATAGACTCATACAGATCTTCCTGCGTTGATCCGTATTTTAATTCAGCGGTAAGATCGCTCCCGATACCTCCGGTCCCATCCGCCTTGTGGCAGACAGCGCAACTCGACGCGTAAATTTTCGCGCCCTCGGCAATGGCAGCCTCATCTCCGATGTATGAATCTATTACTTCGGCTCCGTCAGCAGGTGCTTGAGCCTCTGCCTCAGCCATTTTCTCTTCAAAAATCGTATAAAAGGACCATCCGGAAATAGCAGGCGTATAGAGAGCGATATAGCTGAAAAGAAACACAATGACAAAAGCAAAAAAGGCAATCATTCCTTTAGGAATATTGTTATTGCTTTCAGACGGATTATCATGTTCATTCATGAGCACCTCCTTTTCTTTTGCTGTCCGGCATCACCTCGTCATCTTCAAGCATTCTCTGTTTCGGAGCCTCAATTTCTTTTTTACGGCGAGGGTTATAGTAATAGACGATGATGCACACAAACACAACCACCAGAGAAAATGTAAACAGGAAGTATGACCATGCCGCAGAACTCATCTTTCGGCCTCCAGGTTTTTTACATCCCTGCCCAGCTTCTGCATATAGGCGATTATCGCATCCATTTCCGTAAGTTCACCTCTCAGCTCTTCCGGGGTCACCTCATCTCTTGACTGTTTTGATTCATATGCCGTAGCTGTAACCTTCGCCTTGTATGCCTCGATCTGAGCTGATACTTCATCGGGGCTGTATCCATATCCGAGAATCGAAATTTTTTTGCGTGAATACCGGGTATCGAGCCGCGCTTCAGCCAACCATCCGTATGGCGGCATATTCGATTTTTCAAACATACCCTGCGGGCTCTGCATATGCTTGTAGTGCCAGGAATCCGGATATTTACCTCCAATCCTGTTCAGGTCCGGTCCGGTCCGGCGTGAGCCCCAGAGAAATGGTCGGTCATAGGCGAATTCTTCCGGCTTGGAGTACTCTCCATACCGCAGTACTTCGGTCCTCAGGGGCCGGACTGTCTGCGTATGACAGTTGTTGCACCCTTCACGGATATAGATATCCCTCCCTTCAAGCTCAACAGCCGTATACGGCTTGACATAGTCGCTTACCGGCTGTGTCGATGGCATGAGCATCGGGATAAATACTGTAACAACAGTCCCTACGAGAATGACAGCTGCCGACAGAACAGCAAATAACACCGGTTTTGAGTACACGCCCATGATTCATACCTCCTTGTTTGCGTTCAGAGGTTGATTTTTTGCAGTTCTTATTGTCATGATAATGTTCCAGACAAAAAGAACGATCCCCACGAAGTAGACGACTCCTCCCGCGAACCTCAGTTTATAGTATGGATAAAGCGACGTGAGAGCGTCAAGGAAATTATAGGTCAATGAACCGTCCGGCTCAGTGGCCTTCCACATGGCCCCCTGCTGAATACCGCCAATCCACATAGTAACCGTCCAGATAAGCTGTCCGACAAGAATCAGCCAGAAATGAACATTGGCGATCCTGATGCTATGTAACTGATTGTTGCTGATTTTAGGAATCATATAGTAAAATGAGGCTGAAATGGTCAAGGTCACCCAGCCCATAGTCCCCATATGCACATGACCGACAACCCAGTCAGTAAAATGGAAAAATGAGTTCAGCGTTCTTAAGCCCTGTGTCGGCCCCTGAAAGGTCTGCAATCCGTAGAAGGTAATCCCGAGAATAAAAAATTTAACCAGATAATTTGAGCGCATCTGCTCCCAGTTTCCCTGAAGCGTGTAGTAGCCATTGACCACCGAGCCCCAGGACGGGGCTATCAGAAAAATACTGAACGCGATAGCGACCGTCTGTATCCATTCAGGCACAGGAGAAAGCATAAGATGATGCGCGCCCGTCCAGAGATAGGCAAAGATTAACGACCAGAATGAAATTATCGATAACCGGTGACTGAAAAGGGGAAGTCCGGTGGAGACCGGAAGAAAGTAGTAAAACATCGCCAATATAGGAATGGTAAAAATGAAGCCGACAATATTGTGTCCATACCACCATTCCACATTCGCGTCGTTTACACCGGCATAGAGAGAGTATGACTTGAATAGATTGACGGGCACCTCGAGGTTATTGACGATGTATAAAACCGCTATGGTGACAGTCATAGCTATGATATACCAGAGCGAAACGTACAGCTGCTTTTCCCGGCGCTTGATAAGGGTCGCAAATACAT
>JAPHUN010000188.1 GCA_026193435.1 Chlorobium sp. | reverse complement strand
GTGTTACGGGGCGTCTCTGTCATCACGCATCAAGTATGGATCACATCAACCTGTAGTTATGCAATCCTTCAGTTCCTTTACTCTGACCCGAAATACTCCTCGAGCCCTTCGTTTGTCGGTTTCATGCTTTTGTCCCCTTTGTTCCAGTTCGCAGGACAGACTTCACCAAACTGTTCGGTAAACTGCAGCGCTTCAACCATCCTCAGCACCTCATCCACATTACGGCCAAGCCCCAGGTCATTAACGACCTGATAACGGACAATGCCATCCTTGTCTATCAGAAAAAGCCCCCTGTAGGAAACGCCTTCTTTTTCTGCCAGAACATCATATGCCTTTGAGGCGACCTTGTTTATATCCGAAAGCAGTGTATAGGTCACACCTTCTATGCCTCCCTGTTTCCGTGGTGTCTTCAACCATGCGAGATGAGAAAACTTTGAATCCACAGAACATGCGAGAACCTCTACATTTTTATGCCTGAACTCTTCCAGCCTGTCCTGAAAAGCATGTAATTCTGTCGGACAGACAAACGTAAAGTCAAGTGGATAAAAAAACAGCACCACGTACTTACCGCGAAAATCCGACAGTTTACATGAATCCACAAATTTTGCGCCTTCCGCAACTGCCTCAAGATCAAATTCCGGTGCCTCCCGGCCAACTAATACGCCCATTGCTCTCTCCCCTTTATATATGAATAGATGAATTGAATTGTAAGTAAACAGGACTAATTTTGTCTTAATATACCATTCCTGAAGAAGTAAAGCAAGTTATTCACCTTTTCTTTCCCCTAATTCATTTTCCCATCCTTTCAATCTCACCATGAATATGTATATCTTGGTGTCTAACAACTCGTTACTTTAACCCTCCTGCCATGCGTGCTTTTTTTGAGTTTGATAAACACCAGACAGATTATCAAACGGAAATCCTTGCGGGATTGACCACTTTTTTTACTGTCGCCTACATTATCGTCGTCAATCCGGCAATTCTTTCAGCCGCAGGCATCCCAAGAGAGGCGTCCATCATTGCGACCATCCTGACGGCGATTTTCGGAACCCTCCTGATGGGCCTCTACGCTAAACGACCCTTTGCTGTCGCCCCGTATATGGGCGAAAATGCCTTTATCGCCTATACCGTGGTTCAGGCCCTGGGCTATTCATGGCAGACAGCCCTTGCTTCGATCTTTATCAGCGGGGTACTGTTCACCGTTCTTACACTTTCGGGTCTCAGGGAGTGGCTTGCAAAAGCGGTTCCAAGTACACTGAAACACAGTTTTTCCGTCGGCATCGGTCTTTTTCTCGCTTTCATCGGCTTGAATGATATGGGGCTGGTGGCTCTGGGCGTTCCCGACGCTCCGGTGAGAATGGGAGATCTTTCCCATATCACCACCATGATCAGTCTGGCGGGACTGCTTCTCATAACCGTCCTGCTTATCCTGAGGACCACGGGTGCCATCCTGATAGGCATTCTTTTTACCACCGCAGTCTTCATCGTACTGAACATCATTCCTTTTCCTGAGACGCTTGTAAGCCTGCCTCCATCAATAGCTCCTGTTTTTATGCAGATAGATTTTCAAGGGGCGATGACCTGGGGATTCATCGGGGTTATAACCAGTGTGCTCATCATGGACTTTGTCGATACTATGGGCACTCTCATCGGTCTTTCATCACGGGCAAATCTGCTTGATGAAGAAGAAAATCTACCGGAAATTGAAAAACCCATGCTTGTAGACGCTCTTTCGACTATAGCCGCGTCACTGTTCGGCACCACAACCGCAGGAGTCTATATCGAATCTGCCGCGGGGATAGAGCAGGGGGGGAAAACAGGATTGACTGCTGTTGTCGTTGCCGTCCTGTTTGCCTGCGCCCTGTTTTTTTCACCGCTTCTGACCATTGTACCGCCTCAAGCCTACGGACCGGCTCTGGTAGTCGTAGGAATGTTCATGCTGCAGCCGGTAACCCGTTTTGATTTTGACGACTACAGTGAGCTTATGCCGGGCTTTCTCACCGTAGCGCTTATGATTTTCACATTCAACATCGGCATAGGCATTACTGCAGGTTTCATTGCCTATGTATCCATAAAGGTTCTGACAGGCAGGATTCGCGAAATATCGCCCGGAATGTGGATACTTGCCGTTCTTTCGCTGACATTTTACCTGTTTTATCCTTATCACTGACGAGACCCGACTACCATGAAAAGATCCGTATTGAGAATAGCGCAAACCGACTGCGTTCTGGCCAATTTGGAAGAGAACCTTGAACGGCACGGAACGTTGATTGAAGATGCGATACAGGACAACGTCGATGTCATAGCATTTCCCGAACTCTCCCTGACCGGTTACAATGTTCAGGATGCCGCTCAGGATATCGCCCTGCACATCAACGATCCTGCTCTTGATTCCCTGAGAGAACTGAGCAAAAAAATCACGATTATTTGCGGAGGGATCGAACTCAGCGACGATTACGGAGTCTACAATTCCGCGTTTCTCTTTGAGGATGGTCTGACACAGAGTGCACACAGGAAAATTTACCTGCCGACCTATGGAATGTTTGAAGAACTCCGATACTTTTCGGCAGGCCAGAAAGTTGAAGCGATCGACTCAAGAAGACTTGGCAAAATCGGCATCGCTATCTGCGAGGACCTGTGGCATGTTTCGATACCCTATCTGCTTGCCAACCAGGGAGCCAAACTCCTGTTTGTGCTCATGTCCAGCCCTCTCCGCCTCACTCCCGGCGAAACACAGCCTGCCATTGTAACACAGTGGCAGCATATCATCAGCACCTACTCGTTCCTGTTCAGCAGTCACGTAGCCTGCATCAACCGTGTAGGAAACGAGGATAGCTTTACCTACTGGGGAAACTCCTCTGTAGCAGGACCTGACGGATCATTCCTTGCGACGGCCCCGCTGTTCGATGAACACACTATGGATGTCACCATCGATCCGGACGCTGTCAAACAGGCTCGTCTGCTCTCTTCACATTTTCTTGACGAGGACCTGCGCCTGTTTTCCTCCGAACTCCGGGACATCATGCTCTGCAGATCGCCACAATTATAGATAGCCGCCGGAGGGCAGATGTCTACTGCATGGTGAAAAACGGCTCAGTCAGGGCAACCGGAAAGTGCTCACGGAAGAACCGCGCTGCGTTTTCCGCATCGCGAAGTTCTTCAAACAGACCGAATACCGCCGAGCCGCTTCCGGAAAGACTTGCATAGAACCCCCCTTTTTCCAGGAGTTGCTCTTTAACCTTGCGGACTGCGGGATAGTGATCAAAAACCGCCGGTTCAAAATCGTTTTCCAATGCCTGCAACACCGAAAAGTCGCTCCGAAGACAGAGATCCCTCATCATCTGTTTCAGATCCGGAACCTTCCGATCGAACCTGGGATAAAAATTCCGGTATGCCCATACTGTCGAAATATGCTCTCCCGGAAAAACCGTCACGATATGAAACGGCAGCGAGGCATCAAGATCCTCCAGTATTTCGCCTATCCCGGTTGCATATGCAAGCCCTCTGGTTTCGAGAAAATAGGGAACATCCGCACCAAGTCCCGTCGCAATACCATGGAGGTCCCCCTGTGGAACATCAAGCTCCCATAACGCATTCAATACTCTGAGCGTTGTGGCAGCATCGCTGCTCCCTCCCCCCAATCCGGCACCGAACGGAATTCTTTTGGTCAGCGTGATCGTAACGCCTTTATCGATTCCTGCATATTCCCTGAGCGCTTTTGCCGCCTTCAGACAAAGATTGCTGTCATCGGCAGGGAGGTCGATAGTGCTGCACACCATACCCAGTCCGTCTGCGGCAGAAAAGGTCAGTTCATCATACCAGTTGATTGGAGAAAAAACGGTTTCCAGCGTGTGATATCCATCCTGCCGTTTACCGGTGATAAGCAAACCCAGGTTGATTTTTGCAAAAGCTTTTACGGAAATATGCTGCATTGAAACGTATTCCAGAGTTTACAGGCAATTGATTTTACATGAATATTTGCCATATTGCGTGAAAAAGGAAATGGTTGTGAACTCTTATCCTCTCAAATCCTATGACTGTATTGAGAATTACAGCTCTTGTACTGTTTATGTGCCTCCTGTTACCCCCTGCTCTCTCCGTCGCAGTGGAGCGACAAAATACGTTCAGTGCGCAAATCCTTCAATACGTGGAACAAGATAAGGTTTATTTGTTAGAAAATCTTCGTTCCAGAGTCACGAAAAACTCAGAGAAAACCGTAATAACAGCTTTGCTTACCGAAGACGGTCCCGAGGCGGCACGCCTTTTCCGCAAGCAGCTCCTTGACTACCCTGACGCGTCGCTTGACTCACTGAGCAAGGCACGCCTTACAGCCTATCAGCAATCGATCAGCTCTGCGGGGGAAAGCAAACGAACAGTAACGCAGCCTGCATTCATTCTGCAGTTCGGCAGTTTCAGCTCTCTTGACAATGCGCGCGAACTTGCAAATCGTATCGCGTCTTACACTCCGGTCACCATATTTCAGGAAAAAGGTCAGCATAAAGTACGCACGCAAAACTCCTTCAGCACAAGAAAAACTGCTGAAACCAAAGCCAGGGCCCTCCCGTTTAATTCACTTATCGTTCACCAGAGGTAGCGTCACAGTGACCGGCTGATGACATCAAATACGCAGAACACACAATGAACAAAACGGTTGATTTCCTTGGTGAATCCTCAGCGATCCTGCAACTCAAACATCTTGCGCTTCAGGTCGCGGAAACCGACGCAACAGTATTGATAACCGGTGAAACCGGTTCAGGCAAAGAGGTTCTTGCCCGCTTCATCCATGCTCAAAGCCCCAGATCACACAGGAAATTCATTCCGGTCAACTGCGGAGCCATCCCGGCGGGAATTCTCGAATCAGAACTTTTCGGACATGAAAAAGGCTCCTTTACCGGCGCCATTCAAAGCAGGAAAGGCTACTTTGAAAGTGCTGACCAGGGAACGATTTTTCTTGATGAAGTTGGCGAAATGCCTTTGGAAACACAGGTTAAACTGCTGCGAGTCATCGAATCAGGGGAATTTCAAAAAGTCGGCTCATCTGAAACCATATACGCCGACACACGGATTATCGCCGCGACAAACAAAAACCTCCGACAGGCGGTCGCAGAAAAAAACTTCAGGGAAGATCTCTATTATCGACTGCAAAGCATAGAACTTCATATCCTTCCGCTTCGGGAGAGAGGCCGGGATGTTCTGCTTCTTGCGGAAAAATTCATCCGTCATTTCGAACGCAGGCATAGTACCTCTTTTGACGGATTTACCAGCGATGCCGCTGAAATGCTGCTCCGCTACAGCTGGCCCGGAAATGTGCGGGAGCTGAAAAATCTTCTGGAATCACTGATAATTTTTGAAAAAGGAAAACAGATCACACCGGAAATACTCGACAAGCACCTTTCGCAGAGAAACAGACAGAAAAGCCTGGTTTACGATCCTGAAAAGTCTGAAAAAAATGAACTGAACCTTATCTACAGCAGCCTGATCAAGCTTCACCACGAAATAGGTGAACTCAAACAGATGCTTCAGCAGCAACAGTCTGCCGGAACAGCGTACCCTAAAACCCCGCTCCTCCTTCCTCCTTCACTTCCGGAAACACGATCTTCCTTTGTTCAACAGCCTGAGTCCGGACTGCAAACAGACCCTGAGCACCGGGAACAGGAGATACAATCGCTGGAGAACCTTGAAAAAAAGGCGATCTCGGACGCACTTGCCTCATGCAACGGCAACAAAAGAAAAACCGCCAAGGCGCTGGGAATCAATGAAAGAACCCTCTACAGAAAAATCAGCACCTACGGGCTGGATAAAAGCAAGGGTACTGACAGCTGATGACCGGCTAACGCTTCGCTCGTACCAGAAAAACAAAAAGCAGGAGAAGAGCCGAAAGCGCGGTTGTCGCCCTGGGCAGCATATCGGGATACCGGGTGTAGAGCGTGCGTATCTCGTTTCGCTCCACGTCAGCGGTAAGAGAAAGCCGCTCCCACCATGGGATTGACGCGTAAACACGGCCGTACTTATCGATAAACTGAGAAAGACCGGTATTTGCGCAACGGGCCATCGACCGGCGGTTTTCAATACATCGAATCCTGGCGATAGCGGCGTGCTGATAGGGCCCGTAGGACTTGTCATACCAGCCGTCATTGGTGACAAGAGTGAGAAACTCCGCTCCCTTATTCACAAAACCTGCGACAAGACCCGGAAAAATGGACTCGTAGCAGATAACATTGGATAGTTTGACGCTCTCTCCTGAAACCGTGGTGAACTCCATCACGGTCATATCGCTTCCTTTCCCCCAACTGCTTATTCCGGCAAGAGAAAGCGTCAGGTTATCGAGCCATGGAGCATATTCCATATACGGTACCCGCTCGGCAAAAGGCACAAGCTTCATCTTACGATAGACTTGCGGCTTACGCTCTCCGGTTCCGACAAGCATGGATGCGTTGAATGTCTGGTAATGTCGCTCCGCTTCAGGATCATACTTGTAGAGATAACCACTTCCGGAGACATCCGCATCCGAATAGTATACTATATCGGAATATCCGCTGACAAGAGCTCCGCCCCATTGCTTTACTCTTGATCGAAGCAGATCGAAGTAACCGCGGTTCCTCTGATCAAGAATGTAGAAAGGTATTGCCGTTTCAGGCCAGAGAATCAGATCCGCCCTCTGTTGAGAAACAGCACTGTCGGTCATGCTGAAGTAGATCTGCATGATGTCCTGACTGGTGTATCTGTTCCATTTATCGAACGGATCAATATTCGGCTGGATGAGAGAGACCGTCACTTCCGGGCGCTCCTCCTGCAGCTCCGGATCGGCAAAAACCATGGACGCGTACACTAATGGAAGCAGAACCAGGGCAAGAAGAACGGCTCCATGAACAGAGAGCTTCTTGTGTTCATGAAACCTCAGCCACAGGTCGGCGGCAACAACGTTGAAACAGACAAGCCAGAAACTCACACCCCATACCCCGAAAATATCCGCATATTGAATCATCGGGTTGAGCAGGGCCTGTGAATTACCCAGCACAAGCCAGCCCAGGGAAAGCTCCTGACTGATATAGAGCCACTCCCAGGAAACCCAGAGAAAAGGCAGCGTGAAAAGCGCAAAACGATAACCTCTCCATTTTTTCACCCAAAAAAAAAGAAGAAGGGGCGTTGTCGAAAAGAGCGCCTGCGCAAAAACGGTAAGCAGACCTCCGGGAAGAGTCGCGAGAGAAACCCACCATAAACTTATCGCGCAAAAGACCAGCATCGTGCTGTAGACACGGGCAAAAAAACTCCTGAAACCAAGATCCTCCCGCAATGACATCAGCAGAGGAACAAGAGAAAACCATGCAATCAGCTCAAGTCTGATAAAAGGATAGGAAGGAAACGATATACCCAGCAGCACGCCGCTTAGCACAGAAAAACCGTAGCCGGAAAAGCGGCCTCCAATTTCAGAAGATTGCATCATAGGTAACCGGATAATCGTTACGGCAAAATCGGGAGCATATTAGTAAAAATCCGGCAGAAACCACGAATTAATCCATAGACAATAACGTAATTCTATAGCGATGAATATCCTTTCCCGGCGGCTGACACGGTGAAGGAAGAAAAAACAGGAAGCCGGGGAAAGGAATTAAAGAGACATATTTTCTTTAATTATTAATTTTTATTATTTAAATTTGTTTCAAGCTGTTATTTAACAGGAATTACCAGCAAAAAATTTCCTGCTGAAAATTCTAAACGCCACCAAAAAGGAGATTGACTTATGGCTCTATTCGGCACAAAAGACAACACAACCGCCCATGCTGATTACGAGATTATTCTCGAGGGTGGTTCGAGTTCATGGGGACAGGTAAAAGGTCGTGCGAAAGTTAATGCACCTGCAGCTCTTCCCTTGCTGCCGTGTGATTGCAACATCAAGATCGACGCCAAACCTCTTGATGGTCAAAAAGGCACAGTACGCTTTACGACCGCTATCGAATCAATTGTCGACAGCACAAAAAACACTCTGAAAGTTGAGGTCGATATTGCCAATGAGACCAAAGACAGAAGAATCGCTGTTGGAGAAGGTTCTCTTTCAGTCGGTGATTTTTCACACTCCTTTGCTTTTGAAGGTTCTGTAGTGAACATGTACTACTACCGTTCAGATGCAGTTCGCAGAAATGTTCCTAATCCTATCTACCAGCAGGGCCGTCAGTTCCACGATATTCTGATGAAGGTTCCTCTTGACAACAATGATCTTATCGACACCTGGGAAGGATTCCAGCAGTCCATTTCCGGAGGCGGCGCCAATTTTAACGACTGGATCCGCGAGTTCTGGTTTATCGGCCCTGCGTATACTGCGATCAATGAGGGTGGTCAGAGAATCTCCCCAATTCAGGTAGGCAGTTCCGGTGTTGAAAGCGGTGAAAAAGGCCCGGTCGGTGTCACACGCTGGAAATTCTCTCACGCCGGTTCAGGAATCGTCGATTCCATCGCCCGCTGGTCAGAGCTTTTCCCGGTTGAACAGCTGAACAAACCAGCATCTATCGAAGGTGGTTTCCGTTCAGACTCACAGGGTATTGAAGTCAAGGTTGACGGAAATCTTCCCGGTGTATCACGTGATGCAGGCGGCGGTCTCCGCAGAGTGCTCAACCATCCGCTGATCCCTCTGGTTCACCACGGTATGGTCGGCAAATTCAACGATTTCACTGTTGACGCCCAGTTGAAGGTTGTTCTTCCTAAAGGGTATAAAATCCGTTATTCGGCACCTCAGTTCCGCGCGCAGAACCTTGAGGAATATCGCTGGAGCGGCGGAGCTTACGCTCGCTGGGTTGAGCATGTCTGTAAAGGCGGCACAGGTCAGTTCGAAGTACTTTACGCTCAGTAGGTAACTCGGGACAAAACAGTAAAAGCCGGCGAAATCGCCGGCTTTTTTATTACTGCCCGGTACGTTCAACACGCTCCATCCACAGCCCCTCCTCTTATCCGAGCATCTGAAGAATCTCCTCTATTTCACCCTTGATATCCTGCAGAAGAGTTCTTCGCCGCTGATGAGCTATCACATGATTCTTTTTTTCTCTGTCTATCTGCTTGCGCAGTTTGATGATCTCCTCCGTACTCTCATCAGAACCGGTATCATTCGTTTCCCCCTTAAGCATTTGGGACGCCTTTTCAAGCTTGTAGCCTTTTTCATAGACAAGCCCTTTTATCGTCAGAACCATCGCTATGTCCTTATTCGTATACCGTCTGTTATCTCTTGTATCCCTGCCGGGGTTCAGCTCTTTGAAAAACCGCTCCCAATACCTCAGCAAATATGCGGGAACTCCGGTAATTTTACTCACCTCTCCTATGGAATAATAACTTTTATTCGACTCGAATGGCATGACTGTCAGGGATAAGTGTTGTATGCGAAAAATGGCAGGACCTACTATTTGTCATCCTTCACGGAAGAAAAAGGAACACTGTTTGAAACGATGTTCTCTTATTATACATTACATCCGTGAGATCAAAAACCTGAGCGATGAAAAACTTAGTACATCTGAATAAATATCTCTTGAAATACAAGGGTAAACTGCTCTATGGTTTAGCCTGTATTATTCTCACGAATTTTTTTGCTGTTTCCGCCCCCCGTTTTATCGGCAATGCAATCGATATCATGGGAAGAACGTTTCTGATGTCGGAAATTATTGTCAATACTGCCTGGTACATCGGATTTTCCGCGCTGGGAAGCGTTTTCCTCTATCTGGTTCGCCAGAATATTATCGTTACCTCCCGCATGATAGAGTTTGACCTGAAAAACAACTATTACGCACACCTTCAAACACTTTCAAGAGAGTTTTACAACAAAACCAGTACGGGCGAGCTGATATCCCGGGGAACCAATGACCTCAATGCCGTAAGGGACTTTCTCGGTCCGGGAATCATGTATTCCATTAACACTTTTTTTCGCCTCGTGTTCGCGATCATAGCCATGATTACCATTTCACCATGGCTTACTCTTCTCGCCCTGCTTCCCGCCCCTTTTTTCAGCTACGCTGTCTACAGAATAGGAAAATCTCTCCAGAAAAAAGCAAAAAGCATACAGGAAAGCTATGCGGATATTACCGGCATGCTTCAGGAAAACATATCCGGAATCCGCATTATCAGGAACTATACCAGAGAGAGCCATGAGACAGAGCGTTTTCAGCAACTCAATGAGACCTACTACGATAAAAACATCTCGCTGGCCAGACTGCAGGCACTTTTTTTTGCTATTCTGACAGCACTGCTTGCCCTCTCACTCATTCCCGTTATCTGGGTAGGGGGCATCAATGTCGTGAACGGCACCATGAGTATCGGTGACATCGCCCAGTTTGTCATTTATGTCAGTATGCTCAGCTGGCCGATTATATCCATAGGCTGGGTCACCAATATCATTCAAAAAGCATCCTCCGCGCAGACCAGAATAGATGAAATTTTTGATGCGGAACCCGACATAAAGAGTGCGAGTACAACACAACGCGCGCCTGAAACGGTTGAAGGAAAAATAGAGTTCCGCAATGTCTCCTTCCACTATCCGGCTAATACGCAAAAAAACGTGCTTTCCGACATCTCGTTCACTCTTGAACCAGGGACCAAGCTGGCTATTGTCGGAGCAACCGGTTCCGGAAAAACCTCGCTTGTCAATCTCATCCCGAGAATCTACGATCCACAGGAAGGCAGCATACTGCTTGATGACAGAGACATAAGAACTATCGAGCTTTCCGAACTCCGGCATCATATAGGCTTTGTCCCGCAGACAAACTTCGTATTTTCAGACACCATCGCAAACAATATTGACTATGGTATCGAGACCGACTCCTCGCGAATGGATTCGATCATTGAAGCAAGCCGGATTGCCAATCTTTACGATGACATCATGGACTTCCCCGACGGCTTCGAAACCATGCTCGGAGAAAAAGGGATAAATCTTTCCGGAGGGCAAAAACAGCGCACCTGTATCGCAAGAGCCCTTGCCTGGAAACCAAAGCTTCTGATTCTCGATGACGCGCTCTCTGCAGTGGATACCAGCACCGAAGCCGGAATTTTCAAAGCACTTCTTGAAAAGCTTCCTGAAACAACACTGCTGCTTATAAGCCACAGGATATCTACGGTACAGAACTGTGACCGTATTATCGTGTTACAGGACGGTGCAATTGCTGAAACAGGCTCCCACAATGAACTGCTTGAAAAAGAAAGCATCTATGCGAAACTCTATACCCAGCAGCTGCTTGAGGATGAGATCCAGTCGATCAGCTGAGAACAGCACTGTTGATTTGTTGAACTGTTGAATCGTTGATTTGTTTGAAACCTCTTATCAACCTGTTTTTCTATACATACCTGTCATTGGTCCTTTCCCATTTTGACCTTTAACTTTTTACTTTTGCCTTGCCCCTGGCCAGTTCCTGCATCTGCCTTGAAAGATCGCTTCGTGAAAGGCCGTACATGTGTACATAGAACAAATTGAACATCAACACCGCACTTCTGAGCGTCGGGGCATGTGCCGCCCTTTTCAGGGCATTGCCTACGGAAAAAACTCTTTTGGTCAGCTCGGTATAGCTCGGTATAAACTCATCAAGAGAGATCTTGTTGGGACGATAAAGCATTTCCTGACCCCAGGAAAACCTGAATGCGTCGTGATCGTTCCTGTCAAACAGAAGCCGGCCTTCATCCGCCAGCCGGTCAAAAACTCCGGTCCCCGGAATAGGACGCAAGAGATTGATACCGGGAACATCTATTCCGGTATCATCCAGAAATGCCTCGATCGCGTCAGCCTGGGCAACAGTGTCGGCATCAAGACCATAGATGAAACTCCCGTACACGCATATCCCGGCCTCGCGGATAGCCCGGATGCATGCGACCTGACGCTCGACCGGATTATGAAACTTGTGATGGGCTCTGTTGCTTTCTTCAGCAAGACTTTCAATACCGACCAGCAGGGCGCCGCAACCGGAGCGGGAAAAAGCGTCCAGCAAACGAGGGTTCTCTCCGAGTTTGGTCGTCGCCTGACCGACCCAGGAAATCCTGTAGGGAATCAGTTCACGAAAAAGCTTTTCAGCATACTC
>JAPHUN010000171.1 GCA_026193435.1 Chlorobium sp. | reverse complement strand
GAGATGGTGAGGACAGGGACTGTTGTAGCTGCAGGTTTTTTCGTGGCCTTTGTTGCGCCGGAACCGCTTTTTGTCGTTCTTTTGGTTGTCTTTTTTGTGGCTGTTCCACTATTTGTTGTCGTTTTTCGCTTTGCTGATTTTTTTATCGGTTTTTCCTGTTCAGTATTTTTTGAAGGCATAGTTATAAAATGAAGTTAAGAGTATATTGTTAAACATCACGAAAGGCAGTTGAAGATAAAAAATTATAGAAAATGCCTCGTGTTGAATATGGTTTTTTTCTTCTTTCCGAATCTTGTCCATATGTTTGAGCTGAACTACCGTTCATGAAAGGTCCCCTGAAAACAAAAGGCAGCTGGGGCAGGCAGTTTCTGGCCTTCTTTTACAACCTGTTCAGAAGAAGCAGGTATTTTAAGGGGACTTCACAGAAATTCTTCAAGTTGACTCTGGACAATATCCTTCTCCAGCTTAATCTCAATCAGGATCTTCCTTTTCTCTTTGTCGCGGTCTTCGTAGGCGTTACTACCGGTTACGTTGCTGTTATTTTCCATGACGCGATCAAGCTGTTAAGTAATTTCTTTTTCGGAGGGCTCGAAGTTTTCGGAACCTCTTTTTTGATGGAAGGATACTGGGGTCTTTTGATGCCTTTGATACCGGCTTTAGGAGGGTTGCTTGTCGGTTTGTATAACGCAAACATCGTCAAGACAAGGCCGGGTCACGGACTTGCCAGTGTCATAAAAGCAGTGGCGCAGAATGAGGGAACCCTGCCCCGAAGATTATGGCTGCATCGCACCATTACTTCCGTACTCAGTATCGGAACAGGCGGAGGCGGAGGTCGGGAAGCCCCTATAGCCCAGGTGGGTGCCGCACTTGGTTCGTCCGTCGCCCAGGCGCTCAAGTTTTCTCCTGACAGGAAACGAACGCTTCTTGGATGCGGTGCGGCAGCCGGTCTCGCTTCGGTTTTCAACGCACCCATCGGCGGCGTCATGTTTGCTATTGAGGTTATACTCGGTGACTTCAGTGTGAGAACCTTCAGTCCGATAGTTATTGCTGCGGTGATCGGTACGGTGGTTTCAAGAAGTTATCTGGGCAACTCACCGACCTTTCTTGTGCCGGAGTACAGTCTTGTTTCCAACACCGAGTTGTTGTTTTACTTTGTTCTCGGGGTGCTTGCCGGTCTTTCGGCGGTCATGTTTATCAAGATCTACTACAGGATAGAGGAGTCTTTTCAGCAAATAGAAAAAAAACGCAACATTCCGGTCTGGGCAATGCCTGCAATCGGCGGTCTGTTGACAGGACTTATCTGCATGTGGCTTCCCGGTCTGTATGGATACAGCTATGAGGTGATCGATAACGCTGTGAGGGGCTCGGAGTCCTGGCTGAACATGGTGGGCGTCTATTTGTTAAAGCCGGTCGTTGCCGGGTTGAGTGTCGGGTCAGGGGGATCAGGCGGGATGTTTGCCCCTGCCATGAAAATGGGGGCGATGCTCGGCGGTATGTTCGGTAATCTGGTGCATACCCTGTTTCCCGGGATGACGGCCACATCCGGTGCTTACGCGCTTGTGGGAATGGGAGCGGTGACTGCCGGGATTATTCGTGCACCGTTGACGGTGATTCTCATTCTCTTTGAGGTTACAGGGGAGTATGAGATCGTGCTGCCCATAATGTTTGCCGCTGTCACGTCCGCCCTGATCGCCAGAATCACCTATGATTATTCGATGGAAACCTATGTGCTGGAGAAGGAGGGTGTTCGTGTAGGTTATGGTATCGCGCTCTCTGTCGCTGAGAATATCAGTGTGCTTGATATTATGAAAACCAGCTATGTCAGGTTTCGGGATGTCACCAGGTCTGAAAAAATCATCGACGTTTTTCATAATACCCCGGAGTCGAACTTTCTCGTGACAACAGAAAACGATGAATTTGTCGGCATCATCAGGCTTGAAGAGATGAGCCTTCTGCTTAAAGAGGGGCCGGTCAACGGACTTATCGCCGGGGATATTGTCAAAAAAGATGTCCCGAGACTCTATGATACCTCAAAACTCGATGAAGCGCTCAAGTTGTTCGAGCTTACCGATTATGATATCATCCCGGTTCTGTCACGCAGATCCGATAAGCTTCTTGGCGTAGTGCGTCAGGAACAGGCGTTCTCCTATTATCGTAAGCAGATGAACCTCTATGGGTCTGATCTCGACAGCAGGGAGAAGGCCTGATCTACCTGCTCTTTTTTGTCAATATCAGTACCATCAGGATTGTTATCGCCTGAACCATCATGAAGATATCTTTAGGTACATAGGCATTTACCGTTAATCCTCCATAGTCAAGAAAGCCGAAGAGCAGTGCTGAAGCGATAATCCAGAGCGGGTTGGCGAAAGCAAGCAGCGCTACGGCAATACCTGTAAATCCTACTCCGCTTGTCAGACCG
>JAPHUN010000312.1 GCA_026193435.1 Chlorobium sp. | reverse complement strand
CTGCACCGATCAGGGTGATGATCAGCGCAAAAGTCATGCTCAGGCCGTCGAGAACAAAAGAGAAGTTGATCCCCAGAGAAGGCACCCACGGGACCGACTCCCTGAGAATTTCGCCGGCGGCAATCGTCGGATATTTCGACAAAAAGCCGAAAAACATGAACAGGGGAAACACCACGGCAATCCAGCCGAAATTCTCCCTGAACCGTTTATACAGCAACGGCGCGATCGCCGAGGCAAGAAATCCTATAACTAACAGAATCAGCATGTTTTCACACTCACATTATAGAAGCGGATCAGCCTGAAATAACCCCCGGATGCTCCCGTTTGTTCCCTAAAGGGGGGCAAATGCGTCAGCTTCAGGAACCTCATCAGCAATTGAACACCACCCTCTTCAATGGTCAGCAACTCCGATTCAGAGCAGGCTGCCCTGGCAGCTCGATCCTGCCCCCGCACTGCAGCCATAGCAGTGCTGACCGACGGCGATCTTTCTCCGGCGCAGGAGTTCCTCATCGAAATCGCTGATATGACCGGGAGAAGGAGAGAGCAAAGAGATCTGCAGCATCTGGTTGAAATCACAGTCATAGAGGACACCGTCCCAGCCGACCGAAACGGTGCTGCGGCACATCAGATTTTTCACCGCCTGAGGATTGAAGTTCTCCACAAGCAGGTTCATATACTCGCAGAAACGACCCTCGTCGAGCAGGGTTTCAAGAAACCTGCTGATCGGCATATTCGTGATCGTATAGAGATGACTGAAGTCGATGCCGAACGTCTCGAGCAACCTGTTTTTGTAATCGGTTTCAAGCGCCTGCTGCTCTCCCGGCAGGGAAGGCCCTCCGGGGTTGTAGACAAGGTTCATCTCGAGACCGCTCCCCTCTTTTCCGTAGCCGATCGCATTGAGCGTTTTCAGCGCCTCGATCGAACGATGGAACACGCCTTCCCCCCTCTGGGCATCCACGTTCTCTTGGGTATAACAGGGAAGCGACGCGATGAGCTTCACGCGGTTTTCCCTGAAGAGCTCCGGGAAGTGACGGTATTTTTCGCCAGAAACAAGAATCACGAGATTGGTCCTGACGAAAATTTCACCATCCGACATGCGCGTTCTCGCCTCCCGGATAAACCAGGGAAGATCAGGATTCATCTCCGGCGCTCCTCCGGTAATATCGAGCGTCCGGATGGAACTGCTTTTCGAAATCGCCTCCAGGCAGTCCCGCATGGTTTCCCGGCTCATCATCTCTTTCCGGTCAGGCGCCGCGTCGACATGGCAGTGACGACAGAAAAGGTTGCAGCGGTAACCGGTGTTCACCTGCAGCACCGTGATATCGTCCGCGCAAAGCGGGGCATCACCCGCACCGGCAAGCTTCGACTGGAACCTCTCGATGCCGCAGTCCGTTTTTTCAAGCACCCGCACCTGCTCCGGCGCTTCGGCCAGCGGACTCATTCTTTTGTGCAATGAGGTTTTTGTTTCCATGACAGTTCTGAACTTGTAAGCGTTTTCCGCATGAGTCGGACATGACACAACGATTGCTCTTGATCAGCATTCCACCAATATAGCGAGTTATCATGACGTTTTATGAGCACTCGAACCGCTCATGACACTTTTTCGAGGTGCCCTTATGAAAAGAGGCGCTTCCATGAAAATAATGCAACATGGATCTCTGAACAGATGAAAGACAAAGACAGATATCGTATGTTGCAGACTGTACCAGACAATATCCTGTATCCGGCAATCACTTTGACAGCAAGAAATCCATGACGCACGAATCGCGGAAACCCGTGTCCGATAAAGCGCTTTTCGATACCCTGCACAAGGTTTTCGGATTTCATTCGTTCAGGCCGAATCAGGAAAACATCGTGCGGGCGATCCTCGATGGGCGGGACGTGTTCGCCGTCATGCCGACCGGCGGCGGCAAATCGCTCTGCTACCAGCTGCCGGCGGTACTGCTTTCCGGAACATGCGTGGTGATCAGCCCGCTGATCGCGCTCATGAAAGACCAGGTGGACGGAGCGAGAGCCAACGGCATCCGGGCGGCATACCTGAACAGTTCCCTCTCGCCTGAAGAACAGACGGCAGTGCAGCAGGAGCTGCTTTCGGACTCGCTGGACCTGCTCTATGTCGCACCGGAACGGTTCCGTCTCGAGCATTTCCAGAAGCTGCTCGGAGAGGTGAACATCAGCATGGCTGTTGTCGATGAAGCGCACTGTATTTCGGAATGGGGCCATGATTTCCGTCCCGATTACCTGTCGCTCTCTGCGCTTGTGCATCTTTTTCCCGAGGTCCCGGTAGCGGCTTTCACGGCAACGGCCACCCTGAAAGTCCAGCAGGATATTCTCCATAAACTCTCCCTGCGCAACCCGCTTCTCGTCAGGGCATCCTTTGACCGGTCGAACCTCTTCTATGACATCCGGTTCAAGGAAAACACAAATACTCAGCTTGTCTCCATCCTGAAAAGCAACCCCGGAAAGGCGGGGATCATCTACCGTACCAGCCGTAAAAGCGTTAACGAGACCGCTGCTCTGCTGAAAACAAAAGGGTTCCGGGCTCTTCCTTACCATGCAGGGCTGTCCGACGAAGAACGCCGGCGAAATCAGGAGGCATTCATCCGGGACGAGGCTGATATCATCGTCGCCACCATCGCCTTCGGCATGGGGATTGATAAATCGAATATCCGCTTCGTGATTCATGCTGACCTGCCGAAAAGCATCGAAAGCTACTATCAGGAAACCGGCAGAGCAGGCCGCGACGGCGAACCCGCGCGCTGCACGCTGCTCTTTTCGCAATCCGACATCCCGAAAGTCCGCTTCTTCATCGACACGATCGTGGACGAAACCGAAAGGGCAAAGGCCCTCGCCACGCTGCAGAAGGTCATCTCGTTCGCTTCAACCTCGGTCTGTCGGCGTAAAACCCTGCTTGACTACTTTGACGAAACCTACCCGCATGATAACTGCAAATCCTGCGATATCTGTCTCGGTACCCGCGAAGTGGTTGACAGCACGGTAGAAGCGCAGATGCTGCTCTCGGCAATCGCCCGTACGGAAGAACGGTTCGGCGCGACGCATATCGTCGACATCGTCACCGGAAGCAGAAACAAAAAAATCCTAGACTTCGGCCATGACCGCCTGAAAACCTACGGAGTGGGAAAAGGCCGGAGCAAAAAATTCTGGCGCCAGCTTATCGATGAGCTTCTGGCACAAAAAGTGATCGCCAAGTCAGAAGGACTCTATCCGGCGCTCTACCTGCTTGAAAAAGCGGTTCCAGTGCTGAAAGGGGAGAAGAAGCTGGAAATCGTGCGGGTCCAGGAACCGAAAAAGACAAAAACCTCCAAAGCCGAAGAAGAGGGATCCTGCGACCACAACTTGTTTGACTTGCTGAGATCATTGCGGAAAGAGATTGCAGACGAGCAAAACATCCCTCCCTATATCGTCTTTTCCGACCGCTCGCTGCGCGACATGGCAACAGTGTATCCCGTGACCGGAGAAGCCATGCTGTCGGTGTCGGGAGTAGGTGAAGTGAAGCTTGAACGCTACGGGCGCCGGTTCCTCCAGCTCATCGGACGGTATCGGGAGGAACACCCGGAATCAGCATCCGCTCATGAAAAGCAATCCTCTCCCTGACTTCCGGATTGCACGGATCCGGCTACTACATCGTCCTTCGTGTGCGATCAGCGAAACACTCAGGGGTAGATGATCACCGGCGTGCCGACCGGCACCGCCTTCCACAGCTCTTCGATCTCATCGTTCGTCACCGCGATACATCCCAGCGTCCAGTCCCCCGCTGGAGGAGAAGCATGCTTTCGGACGACGCTATCAGGCCATCCGTGAATGAAAATATCTCCTCCGGGACTGACGCCCGCTTTTCCCGCACGGTTACGGTCCTTCTTATCGGGATACGAAATCCTGAGAGACAGGTGATAGCTGCTCTGCGGATTCCGTTCACTAATCGAATACCGCCCTTCGGGCGTTTTTCCGTCGCCTTGCCGCAGCTTCGCTCCTGCCGGATTGAAGCCAAGCGCTATCCTGTAGCTTTTGACGACTTCGCCGCGGCTATAGAGGTGCAGTAACCGCGCCCCTTTCTCCGCGACAAGCGAATCGGCTGTCACATCCTTATCAAGCCCGATCGATGAACTGTACCGATCGCGCTCAATTTTTACTGATGGAGGTGCTGCGCTCAATTGCTGCCATGCCATGATCAGTACTGCGGCAGTAGCGATGAGAAAAGGAGCGGCAAATGAATGACTACGTGCTTTTTTCATGCTGCTTATCAAGTTATTGCATGATCCTCCGTCATGAATGTAACGCTTTACAGCGACAGCCTGTTTCACGGGGATTTTTTTACAGGAAAAAACGTTAACACTCAAAGCAGTTGCATTTTTTAACCGCGAAGGGCAGCGTTGCTCATTCGCATCTCTTTCCATAACAGTATTCTAACAGGAGAAATCACCATGGGTATTTTCAACAACATTTTAGGCAAACTCGGTTTCGGTAAAAAAGAAGAGAAAGCTACACCGCCAGCAACCGCAGAAGCTGCCGCACCTGCTCAGGCTGAACCCGCAGCTCCCGCCGCTGCAGCGCCGACACCAATCAGCGAGGTGGATGTGGTGGCCAAGCTGGAAGGACTTGCAGCATCTCACTCTGAGAAACTCAACTGGAAGACATCCATCGTCGATCTGATGAAGCTCCTCGGGCTCGACAGCAGCTATGGCGAACGCAAAGAACTCGCCGCAGAGCTGGGCTGCCCGGCAGACAAGATGGGCGATTCAGCGCAGATGAATATGTGGCTGCACAAGGAAGTCATGAAAAAACTGGCTGAAAACGGCGGCAACATCCCTGCTGAACTGCTGGATTAACCGCAAGGCTATCGTGTATTCTCATGCCTGTACAGGCACAAAGAACCCGAAGCGAATGCCTCGGGTTTTTTGTTTATACTTATCCCCGTATCCCCTTTACGAAACTATCAGGCAACATGGCTTTCTGGTGTTTTTTCGTAAAACACCGTGCCGAAACGTTTAATGTGATCGAGTACATCCTGATCTTTAATGGTATGCAGGAGGGAAATATCGAAGGTGTAGGGCAAGAGCAGGTCGTCGATTTCATCCATGATACGGTAAAGCACTTTCAGGTCCAGATCATGACCGCCAAGCAGCGTCAGATCTATATCCGAACCGGTTGTATAATTTCCTTTGGCCCGGGAACCGTAGAGAATGGCTGTCTCTACCTGCCTGTAGCGCGCCAGCACGCTACGAATCTTTGCTATGGTAGAATTTTTGAGTCCGTATTTCATTCCGGCTTCTCTCTGCTGAGCGGTTCAAGTGTTTCCAGAAGCTTCCGGAAGGCTGCATGATAGTGCTGACGGATTGCCAGAGCTATTTCTTCCGCAATTTCCCGATTATAGGTATGCGATGTCAGATTCCTGCTTTTGATCATCTGCATCCATACGTCACCCTCTTCAATCAATTCACGTTTGAATGCCTCTCTGGTAGTGTCTTTTGATCCATACAACGGTTGAACTCCCTTGTTTTCGAGAAAGTCTTTCAAGGTGTTCCAGGCCAGCTCATGGGTGTATTCAAAAGACTGAATCAGGCCCTGCTCCTCAAGTTCACTCAACGGACGCTGCCGCGCCAGTTCAACAGCACAATGAAGCTGACCACATTCCTGCGCGAAATGCTTGTACCGCTGAACCCATCGAATATCCTGACTGTTCATAGACTATCTCCATATCTTGGCCAGGAAAAACTGACCGAATACCGTATTACGAAAAAGGTACAGATTGAATTTTAAAGATGCAATCTGTACCACAAAGTCTGATACCAGGATCAGTGACAGCAATAGTGCACAGGCTTGCTCGCTCTTTTCCAATTGAAATGGATCTTCAGCCATGGCTGATTTACTGAGGAGATGAATCCTATGAGCGTAGCGGCGTCCAGGCTGTTGGATGGAGATCTGAATGAATCAACTGTACCCGAAATAATGGCTTCATGAATCCCTTGGAAAGTCAGCCTGACCGTGTGGTTGAGAATTATTCACGCAATCCAACTTCACCTGCATCCAGATAACTCACAGCTTCTGCGTCACTCCTTTTTTGCCTTTCCTTTCCACCATAGACCAGAAACCTCTCTGTAACTCGATCACCAAGTACCGCAGCTGTTTTTTTCAGTGACCTGAATAACTCGGTTTTGAGCGTCTGCGTGGATTTGATTTCCGCAAGAGCAATGTCCTGACCGCTCTCCAGAAGAAGATCAATTTCCAGTCCGCTGCTGTCGCGATAAAAATGCAGATTAGTGCCCAATCCGTTATTGATCCGGGCCTTAAACACTTCCAGAACAACAAGATTCTCAAACAACGACCCTCGTAGCGGATGAGTTGCGAGATGAGATTCACGGGTAATCCCGATCAGCCATGCGGCCAATCCAACATCGTAGAAATAGAGCTTTGGCGATTTGATAAGCCGCTTACCGATATTGGCAAACCACGGTGGCAGCACAAAAACCACAAAGGATGCCTCAAGCAAGGAAAGCCATGCTTTTGCCGTATGGCTTGAAACCCCTACATCAGAAGCAAGGCTTTGCACATTAAGCAATTGTCCGACCCTTCCGGCTGCCAGGCGCACAAAGCGTTCAAACTCCCGGACATGCCGTAGCTGAACCAGTTCGCGTAAATCGCGCTCCACATACGTTGCAAAATAGTCCCTGAGCATCACTCCAGGCTCGAGATTATCAGCATGTATGCGCGGATACCCTCCCGCGTGAATAAGACGGTCGATTTCCGTCGTCTTACCCGCATCTCTCAGCTCCTTGATAGACAGCGGCAGAAGATTGAGCAGTGCAGTACGGCCAGCAAGAGACTGGCTGATGCGATG
>JAPHUN010000200.1 GCA_026193435.1 Chlorobium sp. | reverse complement strand
GTGGTGGCGTTGAAGTCGACGCGGTCGATGATGCCCTGCAGGAGCGGATTTTCTCTGGCGATGGCTCGCATGTGAGTGGTAACGCCTTCACCGATTCTGTCGGAGAACTTGCGGATAACAGACCAGACGGGCTCCTCGGGATCGAAGGGAACAAGGGAAAGATAGAAACGGACCAGCTTGTGATCAGCTCTGACCAGCTGGAAAGCCTTCTTGCGTGAACCGACCTCGGCGGCAATGCGGTTCAGTTCATCATCGAAGACATCGCACAGGCGCTTGGTAAAGATCAGCGGCAGGATGAATTCCTTATACTTCGGAGCATCCTTCGCTCCCCGAATGGAACAGGCGGCATCCCAGATCCACGATTCCAGCGATTTCCCGTTCCCGTTGTTGTTTGCCATCAGTGCGTAATCCTTTATTTCTATGCGTGTAACATTTTTCAATGTAGTCAATCGCATACATTTTTCAGTATTTCTACGCATGATATTCTACCCGGATAGCGATCATTCGAAGTCTGCAAAAGGCTCTTCTCTGAATCCCATTTTGTCGCTGCGATGAATCGGTCATATATTAAGAAAGTCATTGAGTTATCGTAATACTCAATGCCGTATCCGACGGAACGAAGCCGCTTGAGGCAATGGTTCATGGATTCTTGCAGTAGCCTCTCTAAGAAATTGCCATTTCCGCAGCATGAAACAGTTTACCATATGCATCACCGGAAGCACTGACGGAATAGGGCTTGCTGCGGCAAAGCGGTTTTCGTCTGCGGGGCACCGGGTGATCGTGCATGGGCGCGATGCGTCGAGAATCAGTGCGGCATGCTCGGATATTTCCCGGACGACAAGCGTTGAGCCGTTTGGAGCGATCGAAGCAGATTTCACCTCGCTCGATGCCGTTTATGCCATGGGCCGGGAGTTATGCGAACGCTATTCCGATATCGATCTCCTGATCAACAACGCGGCGGTCTACATGCCCCGTCGGACGCTCGTGCCGGAAGGATACGAGACGACCTTCTGCGTCAATTACCTTGCGGCGGTACTGCTTACAAACGTTGTGAAACCAGTCCTGAAAGCAAACGGGGGTTCGGTGCTCAATGTGAGTTCTGTCGATCATCACAGCGCCGTATTCGATCCTTTGAATATACAGGGCGAGCGGAGCTATTCGGGATATGATGCCTATGCCCGGAGCAAGCTCTTCAACATCATGTTCACACTGGAATCTGCAAACGGCGACGATGCCCTGCGCTCGAACACGCTCGATCCCGGAGTGATTGCCACCAAGCTGCTGCATGCTGGATGGTCTCTTGCCGGTGACGATGTTTCGGCTGGCGGCGATGAGGTTTACGAGACGATCATGGAGATTGCGAGGGGTAACTGTAACGGCGAGTATTTCGAAAACCTCAAGCCTGCAACCTGTTCCATGATTGCCAAAGACCCTCTTCAGAGAAAGAAACTTGCGGAACTGACCGGCAGGATGCTGCACCGCTACGGATTCTGACAGGCAAAGGGACGCTCGTGACGACGTCAACGAACAGGGAGGCTTCAGTGGATCCAGTTCCCGAAACAGGACCGGCTTATTCGTTCAGAAAAATATTCAGGAGGAGATGAGGATCCGCAAGTCGGGCAGGCACGGGGGCCTGCCCCTACGGTTGCTGGCTGCATACTGAAGACTGCCGGCTTTCTTTCCGCCACTCGTCACTCTCTTAATCCACATACTCCACAAACTTCTCGAAATCTTCTTTCGGCGGGAGTTTGATCGCGCCGGAGGTGCAGATGGGGACGCAGCGGTCACAGAGCACGAGGCATTTGTAGGGGTGGGCGACGAGGAACTTGGGGCGCTGGATTCCTGCCGGATCGGGCGGGCCGGGTTCGAAGACGCCGGGTTTACAGAGTACCTTGCAGTCGGTGCAGCCGTTGCAGAGGTCCGGGTTGATGGTGGGAAACCAGGGGATCTCTTCCCTGGGCACAAGCAGCTTTTTTTTACGTTTGACCGCCGGCTGCTTTGTTTCCG
>JAPHUN010000119.1 GCA_026193435.1 Chlorobium sp. | reverse complement strand
TCCCTTTCTTCCCTTTTGCCTTTTGCCCTTTTCCCTTTTTACTTTATTCCTCCAGTCCGAGGCATTCGATCACGGTGTTGTGCAGAAGGGGACGGAATTTGCGGATTTTGATGTTTTTCGAGGTGGGGTGAACCCTGTTTGTGAGGGCTATGACCGCAAGATCCTTTTGCGGGTCGATCCAGATGCTTGTGCCGGTGTAACCGAGATGTCCGTAGGAATCAGGGGAGAAATAATCACCCGAGGAAGAACGCCCGTTAAGAGAACGAAGATCCCAGCCGAGAGCGCGTGATCCCGGATATCTTTCGGTGAACTTACGCAGGGTTGACGGTTTGAAATACCGTACACCGTTGTATTCTCCTTCCTGCATCAGCATCGTTGCAAAGACAGCAAGGTCCCCGGTTGTTGAAAACAGCCCTGCGTGTCCCGCTATTCCGCCAAGCAGAGCGGCATTGTGGTCATGTACCAGCGGGCGTGGTTTCCTGATGGTCCAGCGGGTATCTTCTTCTGTTGGCGGTATTCCCGCGCGCAGAGCGCTTGAAGGGTTAAACAGCGTTGACTTCATGGCAAGAGGCTGTGAGAAACGCGCGTGGAAATTGTCTTCCAGGTTTTTTCCCGTCACCTGTTCAATGACTTTGCCGAGTGTTATGAATCCGAGATCGCTGTATGATGTCGATGCTCCCGGAGAGGAGAGCAGTTTTTCATTGTAGATGGCCTGCATTACCTCTTCAGGCGTGCTGCAGGTTGTTATGAAAAACCTGTGGGCTATAAGCCCTGAATTGTGCAGCAGCAGGTTCTTTATCGTGACGTTTTCCTTGCCGTTTCGAGCGAACTCGGGAATGTAGCGCGATACGGGGGCATCGATGTCAAGCGAATCTCTTTCACTGAGCTGCATGATGATTGCTGTTGTCACGAGTGGTTTGGTAAGAGAGGCCAGATCGTAAACAGTGGACGTATCGACAGGAGAGGAGCTGCGGCTGTAGGTCAATCTCCCGAAAGCTTTGTGAAAAACCACGTTGTCTTTGTAGATGACCGCGATGCTTGCTGACGGAAAGACGCCGTCAGCAAGCGAATGCTTCATGAGCGCTTCAAGCGGTTTGAATCTTTCTGCTGCTGCTCCGGTGTTCAGGAAAGTAACCAGCATGAAGGCCGACAGCAGGACGTGGATGCGTATGTATCGCTTCATGGAATTGCCCGTTAGCTCCTTTCAGACGGTTTTAGAACAGCGAAAACCGGACGTATCGTTTCGGGTTTTCTTTCAGATCAACGATCAGGGAGTCAAGGCTCTCAACGCTCTTGTTGATGTTCGAGTAGAGCGCGGGATTTGAATGAAGCTGACCGATGGTGCCCTCGTCGCTGTTGAGCTTCTGAACAAGAGAATCTGTTCTTGCCGCAGCCTGTTTAATGTTGACAATGGTTTCCTGGGTCTCCGATGCCAGCTGTTTGTCATTGATGAGCTTCGGAAGAAGTCCTTTTCCGCTTGTGAGCTCACGGGAGAAACTGGTAAGTTCGGCTGAAGCCGTTTGCAGATTGTTCAGGGTTTTTTCCAGGTCGCCAGCCATCTCTTCCGACCCGAGAAGCTTTGCCAGAGGTCCTTTGCCGTTATTGAGCTTGTCAAGTAACGTGTTGATCTGACCAACCGCTTCTCCGGCAGTTGTGGTCAGGTTGTCCAGGCCGGTTTCACTTTCATCGAGCGTGATAAAATCACCTTCTTCGACAGGTTTTCCGCTACCGGTTGTGATATCGACATATTTGTCTCCCAGTATTCCCAGAGAGATGATGCGGGCTTTGGCGTCGTTGGTGATAATGGGAGCGAATTCTTCTTCCAGACGCATTTGAACAAGGATA
The DNA here is from genome assembly GCA_026193435.1 of Chlorobium sp. Taxonomy (GTDB): domain Bacteria; phylum Bacteroidota; class Chlorobiia; order Chlorobiales; family Chlorobiaceae; genus Prosthecochloris. The sequence continues at coordinate 2,784 of JAPHUN010000119.1, read as the reverse complement.
AAGAGTGAGTCATTGCGGTTGATGAACTCCATTTTCGATACGGTTCCGATTTTTTTCCCTGAAACCGAGACAAAGTTGTTTTCCTTGAGGCTGCCCACATTCTGAGCCATCATCTGTATTGTGGTAGCGCTTTTGAAGAGGCTTGAGTTTTTTCCGACAACCAGGCCGAGATATGCCGCCAGGCCGAGACCGATGACGAAAAATATGCCGGTTTTAAGATCGCCCCACTTCAGTGTGTTCGGGTTTTTCATTACTGACTGTTATTCAAAATTATTGTTCATTGTTCGAGTATCTTGTCGGAAAGAATTGACTGTATGAACGGATGTGTAGAATCATGCAGCTTTCCTGTTTCATCGTCAAAAATGATTTTTCCCTGATAGAGAACGGCGACACTGTCGGCAACCTGAAAAACGTCGTCAATAATATGGGTGACTATGGCTGCGCCAAGATCACTTTTATTTCTCAGGGAGCTGATCAGTCCGAGTATTTTTTTTGAACTGACCGGATCCAGTCCTGCTGTAGGTTCGTCAAACAGAATCATCTTCGGATTGAAGATAAGCGCTCTGCCGATGGCGACCCGCTTTTTCATTCCCCCGCTCAGGTTTTCGGGCAGAGAGTCTTCATAGCCTTCAAGTCCTGCAAAGGCGATCTGTTCAGCGACTCTCCGTTCAGTCTCTTTTTCGGATAATTTAAGGTTTTCACGTAAAAAAAATCCGAGGTTTTCACTGATACTCATTGAGTCGAACAGCGCGTTTCCCTGAAATACGATGCCCATCTTGCGTCGAATCGGGTAGAGCTGAGACTCTTTCAATTGCGTGATATCGATGCCGTCAATCAGTATTTTTCCGCAGTTCGGCTTTATGAGGCCGAGAATGAGTTTCAGAATGGTGCTTTTCCCTACACCACTGGGGCCGAGAACGGCCTTGATCTTGTTGTCCTCGATAGTGAGGGAAACATTGTTGAGTATTTCCCGTGTGCCGTATCGTAAGGTTATATCCTGCAGCTCGATCATGGTATCAAATGCTCTGTTCAGTGAGTCTACATGTTTTCCAGTACGAGTTTGGAAACATAAAAATTGGCCACAAGGATCAGTCCAGAAGAAACAACGATACCTTTAATGGTGGATCGTCCTACACCTGCGGTTCCTCCCTGGGCGATGAATCCGTTGAAACAACTCACGAGGGTGATGATGATGGCAAAAACCGGTGCTTTGAGGAACCCGACGACAAAGTCCTTGAAAACCAGTCGAGGAAACACGGCGTTCCAGAATATGCCGGGGTCGATTTTGTGGTAATGTTCAGCAAGAAGCGCGGCACTGTATAATCCTGAAAAGTCGGCGATTGCCGTCAGGGGAATGAACACGATAAGAGCGGCCACAAGTCGCGGCATGACCAGTTTTGCGACCGGGTCGGTGCCGAACGCACGCAGCGCATCGATCTGTTCCGAAATTTTCATCGCGCCGAGTTCCGCTCCGTTGCGTGAACCGTATCTGGCTGAGAGCATCAGGCCCATAATCAGCGGGCCGAGTTCACGTATTACTGATAGTGCGGTGGAACGGCCCAGCATGGTTTTCGCACCGAAATCCTCCAGAAGGTTGCCCACTTCAACGGCCAGGAGAGCACCAATTGCTACTGAGCTTACAAGAACAATGGGCAGGGAATCCGCACCTGCTATTTTTGCCTGGTCAAGAAAATCTCTCCAGTAGCGCCGTATCTTCGGAATGGTAATAAACGCTCTCAGTGAGAAAAGAAAAAAATCCTGCATAGTCAGGAAAAACTCTTTCATCGAGAGATTTATTCTGCCAGGGATCGTACTGATATATGTTCTCTCCATAGTGGTGCTAAGCCGTAACTATCCTGCTTTTCATTTTTGTGACCCATTCATATGGTATTGTCGTCTGGCCGAAGTGATCTTCTTCCTGATCCTTGAGCCCATGGTAATCAGAGCCACCTGAAAAAAGCATGAAATACTCATTGGCAATTTCCCTGTAGTAGTTCATTTTGTGGGCATCGTGGGAAGGATGGATTATTTCAATGCCGTCGAGGCCGAAATTGATCAATTGCCGGAGAATCTCATCCGGAATGTTCTGACCGGGATGTGCAAGAAACGATAGCCCGGAGGCTTTGTTAATGAGCTTGATGATTTCCGCCGGGGGTGTTTCAATACTTTTTACATAGGCAGGACTGTGCGAGCCGAGATACTTGCTGAACGCTTCACTGAAACTTCTCACAAACCCCCCGTCCTGCAGCACAGCGGCTATATGAGGCCGTCCGACGCTGCCGTTCTGTGCTTTCAGAATAATCTGTTCAATCTCGATTTTTACACCGATTTTCGCAAGCTTTCCTACCATACGCTCCGCACGCTCGGTACGCAACTGCTTACAAAGCTCCAGATAACTCTTGAGTTCCGGGTTTTTATGATCAAAAAAATAACCAAGGATATGAATATCATGTCCCTGATAGGTAGAGCTCATTTCTACACCGGTAATAAGCTCTACGCCGTATTCTATGGCTAATGGCTTTGCTTCGTCAATTCCTAAAACAGAATCATGGTCAGTTATACTTATGGCCTTCAGTCCGGTTTTTTTTGCTTTTTCTACAATTTCTTCCGGTGTAAAGACTCCGTCTGAACATTTTGTGTGTATATGTAAATCTGCTTTTCCAAAGCCATTATGCCCTACACCTGACAAGCTGTATGGCATGGCCTAAAAGGTTTTCGTATTATTTATTGCTATACGTATATATAAAAAAAAATTCCTCCATTGATCGATACAAAAGAGAATTA
>JAPHUN010000242.1 GCA_026193435.1 Chlorobium sp. | reverse complement strand
GGTGGTCACAGCGGTGTGGATATCCACCGAGGCCGCGGGAATGCCAACAAGATCCTGAACCGTCTTCTCTATGAGGGATATACCCGCCATGGAATGCTCCTGAGCGCTATTCACGGCGGAACCCTTCGCAATGCGATACCACGTGAAGCGACGGCCATGGTTGCCGTGTCTGTCAGGCAGGCCGAACGGTTTCTTGAGGACACATACGGATTGGCAGCAAAAATCAAACAAGAGTTTTCGACGGCTGATCCTGATCTTGATATCGTCGCTGTTTCTGTGGGAGTCCCGGACAGGGTCATTGAGGAACGTGTTGCGGTCAATCTGTTCAACACGCTCTGTGCCTGCCCGAACGGGGTGATGCGCATGAGCGACGAGATAGAAGGGCTGGTTGAAACATCCAACAACCTTGCCGTGGTCAAATCCGGTGAAGGGGCCATGACCGTTGAATGTCTGCTGAGAAGTTCCGTGGATTCCGCTCGGGAAGAACTGCAGAATATGATCAGGAGCATTTTCCGTCCTGCAGGAGCGGTTTGCCTCTTCGATGGGGCATATCCCGGCTGGAAACCGAACCCTGGCTCGCCGGTGTTGCAGATCATGAAGGAAACCTACACGAAAATGTTTGGAAAACCACCGGAAATCCGTTCGGTCCACGCCGGCCTGGAATGCGGTATCATCGGCGCGACCTATCCCGGACTTGACATGATCTCTTTCGGACCCACCATTCTCTATCCTCATTCTCCTGATGAGAAGGTGAGCAGTGCTTCCGTCCTGCGATTCCGGGATGTATTAGTGCAAGCACTCGCGCAACTGCCATTAGAGGGGCAGGGGAGCCGGTTGCAGTAAAAGAGTCTGAGTGAGTGACTGATCTTATGCGCCGTTCATCTTATACGAGCTCGATGGGGGTGACGCCGAAGATCTTTTTAAGCGGAAGTTCGGAGATCCCGCCTTTCTCCATGCGGGCGATTTCGAAAACCACGCTCATGCTGTGTCTCCTGACCAGATCCTGATCTGTCCGATCAGAAAACCTTCCGTGTCGGCCCTGAAAAAACATTCCGCATCATCAAGGGCCGGTGTTCCATCCTTCAGCGGCAGCCTACGCCAGTGCCAGATCGACTTCGGGACGGGTCATGGTCGTTACGACTTTAACGCTTCTGAGATGGAGCTCATGAGGCTTTCTTCAGGAAACAGTCCTGCTTCCAGGAATGACTGGCAGGTGGGATCAGCATACGAAGCGTCTCCGTAGACCGCTTCGGCATGGACTCTGCAGCCTCCGGTGCAAGCCCTGAAAAATCTGCAGTCCGAGCAGACGCCTTTCAATTTGTGTCGTTCGAGGCCGCGCATGGTTTCGAATGGTTTCCCTTTCATCCATTGCTGTCCGAGCGATTCATTACTACGGCCGCTCATTGCGAACTCATGACCTTCTATCAGATGGCAGAGGCCCACATTGCCTTTCGGCGTAACGCCTATTTTCTGTGTGCCGCATCCGCAAACAGGATAGATCGGCAGATCGAAAGGGACAAGGGCGAGGGGAAGACCGATGTTAAGCTGCGGTTCTTTTTGCTCTTTACCACGTGATCTGAAAAGAGGAAAGTATTCATTATGCAGAAAATCATGAAGCCCGATCGCGTCGAGGCCTGATTCCGAAGATGATTTTTTTCCCCGTCCGAATGATGAGAGCACCGGAAGAAGCCGGTGAAATCCATGTAGTCCGAATGTCGAGAGAGTCCAGTCGATAATGTCGGGAATCTCATGACGGTTCAGTTTTGAAAGAACGGTCATGATCTTGACCTGGAAACCGTGGGTTTTCAGGAGGGAAAAGCCTTGTGATACCATGGCAAAAGCGCCCGGCGTGTTTCTGAATCGTTCGTAGGTATCCGCATTGAGGCTGTCGAACCCGACAGCAAAGCGCATAGTGTCCTGAAAGCCATCGAAGGTGGTAAGAAATTTTTCGGTAAGCAGTGTTCCGGAGGTCTCGACTTCGACAAACATTCCTGCATGAAGGGCCTGAAGAAGAACGTTTTCTATGCCCGGATAGGTGAGCGGTTCTCCGCCGGTGAATTTAACGACCCTGACCTCAAGGGAGGAGAGTTGTTCGATGCAACTGCGCAGCTCATCCGGATCAAGATGTGTTTTTCCGCCTGGTGAGGCATTCACGGAACAGTGAATGCAGTTGAGATTGCACTGTTCCGTCAGGCAGAGGATCGCTGTGTCAAGACGGCAAGCTGATTGCTGTATCGGTCTGTCGAGCAGTTCCGGAATAAACGGGCAAAGCTCCGGCATGCTGCGTTGCTGCAGGAACTGTTCGGGCTGCCTCAGAAATTGGATATGGAGCCTGGGGTCGCTGAATAGCTCGTTGAACAAGCGTAAGGTGCTGTCGATAGCAGTCATGAAGGCTTAAGATTGAGGGCGCTCACTTGTTCCCTGGTGTTGGAAAAAAGAACGGCTTCCGCAAGTGCTAAGCGCGCCAGGGTTTGTTCACGGTTCAGAAACCGTGTTGTCTTTTCTGAGGCTTGCGGGAGAGTAAAGATTGATGTGCAGAGCGCACACTGGCTGGTGAACGGTGACGTGCCATCAGGAATTTCTCCCGTCAGTTCCCTGTAGAGTGAAACGGGACCGAAAAGACGAAGATACTTGACAAGCCTGATGCGATCTTCAGCAATGCCTTTTTGCGGCAGTTCATCGGTTCTACCGAAAAACAGGGGGCTTTCATTCCTCATTTCACAAAGATCTCCGCAACAGCCGTAGATGGCGTCACCTTCCTCGCAATAGGGGACTGACATGTTGATACAGGGCGCGTCAAGTTCATCCCATTGCATGAACCTCCTTCCCATAAGCGGTTGCGAGACAATAGGAACTTCGTTTCTGGTCTTGTCCGGAAGTTCCTGAATGACATCATCAGCACCGTCAATAGACGCTATCGTAACGGGAATACCCATTGCTGTTGACGCATCAAGCACATGAAGACAGTTTTTCAGTGGGATGCTTTCCTGATGAAAATCATCGATACTGACGGCAAGACGAGACCAGGGGCCGGTTTTCTCCAGCATGGTCCGGGCTGTTTGCGGGGTATCAGCCCAGATTGCCGAGGTGATCGCGTGCAGTCCCATGAGGTTGCGGGAGCAAAGGACCGAAAGGGTCTGGAGGGCTTCCGGGCGGCTGAACGGTTCGCCGCCCGAAGCAACGACTTCCTTTATGCCGAACGATTTTCCAAAAGCCACGAGACGCTGCATTTGACTCTGGGTCATAACTGTATGATGCAGTGCTATTCTTTCCTGTCTCGCTTTCCAGAGGCAGTGAGTGCAGCCGGCAGGGCAGGCAGTGGAAAGGTTTGCGGCAAGACTGTGAATAAACCAGGGAAAAACCTTATGTGCCGGCATTTGGACACTCTATGACCGTGATGCTTTTTGCGAGAAAAGAGCCGTGTTTTTCAAGTGATTTCGAGGAAAGGATTTCTCTGATCTCTTCACTGCTGATTTTACCGGTCATTCCGTAGCGTTGCAGCACTTCTTCAGGGCCTTTGCGAAAAAGCTCTAGTTCGCCTGGATGGGAAGAGAGCACAGAGACCAGATCGAAAACGCTGGTGAGTTTGGACATAGTATCTCCTTCATGTCATGTTTGAGGGTTGCTGTTTATTCCAAATGGTCTGATTGTACACATAAAATAATATAAATATTGTTTTTACAGAAATGCCTCAGTCTGATTTTTCCAGGCCCCTTCACCCCTCAGGAATAGAAGCAGACGCCGTTGGTGAGGATATTTGCTATATTCTTTCAGCACATTCTCAAGAAAGGTTAACGGAAAACAAGACGATTCATGGCTGCAGACAAGAAGAATAATAAACAAGAAGAAGAGTCGGAAGTCAGTTGCTCCGACTGCGGTTTTCTCAACTGTTACCGGCAGGAGAATCGATTTCCGGACTTCTGTCCTGGAGAGTCTATAGGAACAGAGGAGATCGAACGACTTACGGCCATGTACTGCGATGATCAGGATGACGCCCGGACAGCAAAGGCTGCTGCCGAGGTTGAGGGCCTCTACTACGGCAAGTTGACGCGTGTCGAAGAGGTACTTGCCTTTGCAAAGCGGATAAAGGCGCACAAGATTGGCCTGGCCACCTGTGTGGGTCTGATCGAGGAGACCAGGGTGTTTTCCCGCATTCTGAAGAAGAACGGTTTTGAACCATACTCAGCCCTTTGCAAGATCGGTTCCGTGGACAAGTGCGAGATCGGTATCGACGAGGAGCTGAAAATCAGGCCTGAGAGTTTCGAGGGGATGTGCAACCCGCTCTTGCAGGCTGGAACGCTTGATGAATGGGGTTCCGACCTCAATGTGGTGATCGGGCTCTGCGTTGGGCACGACGCGCTCTTCAGCAAACATTCGAAAGCACTCGTGACGACCCTGATTGTCAAGGACAGGGTGCTGGCACACAACCCCGCTGCCGCGCTCTATACCACTACATCCTATTACAAACGGCTCATGGAGGAAGGACGAGATTTATAGGTGTTTGAGTACAGGAACGTTACAGGAAACGTTCGAAATGTCTGCTTGCAACGTTTTTTTCCGCAACAGCTGCTCCAACCCTCTGCAGATCATGTATATGGTC
>JAPHUN010000125.1 GCA_026193435.1 Chlorobium sp. | reverse complement strand
GTCAAGCACGGGAATGACCGAATGGAGGTCTGGTGCGGGAATTACTGGGGGCGTCCGTCATTTTTTGAGAATAATTTCGCAGTCAGGGTGCAGTTCGAGGAACTGTTCAAGTTCTTCATTCCTTATCTGGCCTGCTGTCAGCTCTATCTTTTCAAGGTAGGTGAGGTGCATCAGTGGAGCGATCGTGGTGACGTTTGTGTCCGCGAAGGAGATCTCTTCAAGTTCAGGCAATCCGGCAAGCGGCTCGAGTGACGCAACGGAGGTTTCATTAAAGCTCAGCTCCCTCAGGTTTATCAGCGATGAAAGCGGTTCAAGAGAACTGATATCGGTGCGACTGAAACGCAGATATTCGAGATTTTCAAGGCCGGCTAAAGGAGAGAGGTCGTCAATCAGGGTGCTGTTGAAGCCAAGCTCTATGAGATTTTCAAGTTTTTCAAGTGGTTTGAGTGATGAAATATCGGTTTTGTAGCAGCTTATTTTTTCAAGTTTGCTCAATTCCGAGAGAGGGGAAAGGTCGCCGACAGGTGTTTCGGAACAATAGAGTTCTTCAAGATTGACCATATGTTCTATCGGATCAAGGTCACTGACTTCAGTGCTTGATATCCAGAGCAGCTTCAGACTCAGCAAGCCCCTCAGGGGTTCCAGAGAGGAGAAATCACAGTCGAAGGCGTAGAGCCTTTGCAGTGAGGTGATTTCCCTGAGCGGTTCAAGGTTTTCAATGGGAGATTCGTCACATCGCAGTTGCTGCAGTTTTTCGAGCACCCTGACAGGGGCAAGGCTGTGAATTCTGCGGTTATCACATCTCAGGTGTTTGACGTTGAAGAAATCCAGCAATTCCTGATCTGAAGGGTCGCTGGATGACTTAATGGTGTTTTTAACAACTTCTTTCCAGTCAGCATTCAGTGAGTTCCACCACTCGCTCCTTTTCGAGCGGTCTTCAAGCAGTTGTGTGCGCGGAAGAGAAAAAACAGGTGAATCGACCAGCTTGCCCCCTTTTTCCAGGGAAACATGACAGGAACTATCTGCTTGTTCGTCACTCAGCGGCTGCATTTCACAGCAATTCAGCTTGTCGGCGACACATCGTGTGTACCATGCGGCTTTTTTCTCGTCTATGATCCTTATGTGCTTTTCCTGGGTTTGTTCATCAAGCGAGGAAATATCTTCGAGAATGTCATTGCCGCAACGGGGACAGACTGCGTTTTCTGCAGACAGGGGGTAGCTGCAGACAGGACAATTGTTATAGGTGATCTGTTTCAAGGTAGGGACGGATGTTAATATTGTAAAGCGAGTTACTTTTTCGTGATAGTAATTATAAGAAAAAAATACATTAACACATCTTGAACTCTTTTCTCGCTATTCAGGTCTATACACGATGAAGCCTGACAGGAGAGGAACGATTACGGGCCGGACTTTTGTTAATAATAGACAGATGATACCGAAAGTATCACTGTTACCCTGTCTGTGTAAACCATTTGATCGGTGAACACACCACCCCCGGAGAAGTAAAGCAGTTGCCAGTAGTTTTTTTGGATAATGGTACTGGAGAGCTTGTGATGATGAAAAGAGACGATGATGATAGTAACCGCTTTACTGAAGATCCTGTTCTTTTGCTCGATCTTTCTCCAAAGCAATGGCTTCTGAGAAGAAGCGGTTACCGGAACAACCCGAAATGGTTGCAGATCAATGAGACGGTAATGACGATCGGTAACGGCTATCTCAACATCAGGGGTAGTCTGGAAGAGCTGCCGCCCGGCAGTTACAGGGGGATGTATATAAACGGGATATATGACAGGTCGGAAGCCGATGTCGAGGAGCTGGTGAAATGTCCAGGATGGACGGATGTTTCGTTGTGGATTGACGGATACAAGGTCTCACTGCCTGACTGCAGGGTACTTGGTCACGAGCAGATGCTGGATATGCGAAAAGGGATTCTCCATCGTAAAACAAGGTTCAGGCTGCCCACCGGAAAGATTGTTACGCTTGCTACGTCAAAGCTTGTTTTTCTGCACAAGGTTCATTGGGGGTTTATGAGGGTGCGGATAGTTCCTGAAAATTTCTCGGGAGAGATTCGTGTCTTGAGCGGCCTGAACGGTGACGTGCTCAATCGTGGGTTTTTCCCGGATGAAAAGCTTAAACACCTGCATCTTGAGCGAATCGAACGCGGACGTGACCTGATGTATCTTGAAATGAAAACCAGGGAGCGCGGGATACGTATTGCCAATGCGGCATCATGGCGGATCGTTAACCATGACAGAGCATCGGTCAGATGGGAACCGAGAATCTACGGGGAGAAATTCACCAGCGAGATGACGCTCCATGCCCAAAAAGGCATTTCTTATGATTTTGAGAAGTACGCGGTGGTGTATACGAGCAGAGAGATACCTTCGGAGGGGATGTTCAAAAGAACCATATGCGGTTTGAAATCATTTATCCGCAACGGCGCTTTCAGAGAAATCAAGGAGCATGTCGCGCTGTGGGAAAATAGTTGGCAGCGGGCCGATATACGTATTGACGGTGATCATATTGCACAGAAGGGGGTTCGTTACAATATCTATCAGCTGTTGATAAACGGGCCGAGGTTGACAGGAAGTATCGGT